>JBGSWT010000485.1:0-3482 GCA_041751815.1 Pseudonocardiaceae bacterium | reverse complement strand
CGCGCAGCGGGCCGCCTTGAGTCAGTAGAGAAAGTCCTCACCAAACCTTGCCATTGTCATCGCACGCATCCGCTAGGGCACCTCACGATCATCTTTGCCCGTCTCATTGTCGTCGTCATCGATACCGTCGCCATCTTTGGGAGAATCAGGTTGGTCGTTTGCTGGAGTCGGTGCATCCAGGCTGTCTAGACCATCTCGTGGCTTGTCTTGATCGTTGTCGCTGTCGACATCCGTTTTCTGCTCCTTGCTGTCATTCGACGGAATGACAGAACCAGCATCAAGGATCGCCCGCATAGATGGAAATAGATTGTTGTAGATTTCTTGAAGGGGGATTTGAAGTGCGCTTTGAACGGGAAACATGTCCCTCATTATGTCGAGCTTTACAGGATCGAATAGACCTTTGTGGTAGAGGGCATTGGCGGCGTTTAGGATTAAGCTGGTGTCGAAGAAGATTTTCTCGGTCGCTAACCACTTCTTGTGTCCCGGATCATCCGATCTAGCGACAATCCGGGTAATCTCGCCACTCAGGGGCCGGTTGTATCGGCCGAGTTTCAAAATGCCTTCGAAGATCAGAGGCTTTATAATCCTATACATCAATTCTTCTGGTTCGCTTGATACAAGCTTAAACCCTTCGGACGCATCGAGTGCCGTTGCGGCGGGTGTAGTGACGTAGATCTCTGAATCCGTCTCATAAGAAAATTCCGCAACAGCTTCGTCCTCGCCGACACTGCCCCGGAGTGTGTATTCGGCCTTGCCAGCTGGCCATAGTCTGTGCAAATAGGCCGCAGATGCTTGGTTTGGTAAGGCCGTCTCACGAAGGGACAAATTGTTGGAGGTGACTTCCGGAACAAGTGCTGAGATGAATTGCCGGACAGTCTTGTCTTGCAATTCATCACGTAGGGCCGGTAGATTTTGCGATTCCGGCGAACGCTCGGCCGCCTGAAAAATAGTTTCGAGTAGCTCGCCCAAACTTACACGACTTTGAGCGTCCACTTCGCTCAAATCATCCAGCAGGTCAGGGTGAAATCCAGTCTTATTCTCGTCACGGAAATCGTTGTCATTAGATATGAATACTATCTCCTCGTCCGGCTGATCTTGTGCCAGTTTGAGAACCGTCAACCATAGCAGAGTGTCTCGATACCCGTCCCCGTTCTGGTTGCATGGCCGTCTGCGTGAGACTGAACGTGAAACGACTTCAATGTGTGGTACCTCAGGTGCTGGGAGTATTTCGACACCTGCATCTTGTAAAGCGGATAGCAGTGAACCCGCATAATTTGAAACCTTGAATTCAAAGGTCGCTTTCGACGATTTCAAGTTTGCTTCCGCGCCGAGGCGATTCCAGGCCTTCGAGAGCTTAGAGAAGACGCTTAGTGACTCCAGTGCTTGCCTTTGGTGGCCCGCCAGGACCTCGGCAATAACAACTTCGCTTGTGGCAATTCGCAATTTCCATGCCGGGGGAGCGTGAGCGAGGGTTTGCCACGTCAAACCCGAGCAGGCAAAGTCTTCCATGATCACATTGGCGTCCAGAAATACGATCACGCAGGCAGTATGCCCTAGGAGGGTGTGCCCCGCGCGGCGGGACGCCACATGGCAAAGGGTGACGCTACGCAGCGAGAGTCGGCCAGGCAAAGGATCATCGCGGGCTGGCTTCCGCTGTCTCGTCGAGGATCCAGCGCTCGTAGGTAGGATTAGCCGCCGTGGTCGGGAGGGCGATGATGCAGGGCACGTCGTAGGGGTGCTCCGTGACAGTCCGCTGAATGATGTGACGAACCAAGCCGGCGCGAGTGTGCAGAGCCACCCGTGCCTCGCGTTTTGTAATCATCTCGCCCTGCCAGCGGTAGATGGACTTGATGGTGGGAATCTCGTGTGCATCAGCGACGAGACGATCTTCGACCAGGCGGCGGGCGAAGTCGGCCAGCCAGTCAGCGTCGGGGGCGGTGATGACTACCTCGCAGATGCCGGTCACTTAGGTTGGTCCAGGGCGGCGGTGATAATAGCGCGGGCTTCGTCTTCGGTGTGGGCCATACCGCCGGCGCCCGTGGTGATTATGCCGTCGTAGCTCATGCCGACCCATCTCCCGGTCAACGCCTGGCCGTGCGGGTGCAGAACGAAGTACATGGTGCCCTTGGACCGGACTGTGTTGTTGGCGGCGGCATACCAGCCCATCAGTAGCTCGTTGTCCCACATCCGCAGCTCGCCGCGCCAGTGGTAGCCGCCGTCCTCGACGGGTAGGCCGCAGGTGGTGGTCTCGGCGGTGACCAGCTCGCCGCGCTGAGTGAGCCGGACCTCTTGGGCGGTAATGACCTCGGCGTCGTCCTATGCGCTGTGCACGTGCTACCGCAGCTCGGCGGCCGGAAGCTCCGCGAGCTACGTACCGTCGAAGTCGATCGCTGGTTGCACGACCTGGCCGGCGACCTGTCCAGCAGCTCGCTGCAGCAGGTGCGGGCGTGTCTGAACCGCGCCGTGCGCCGGGCTATGGCGCAAGACCTGGTGCATCGCAACGTCGTCGAGCTGACACGCGCCACACGGGCGGGACGGCCGGCCCTCGAAGTCCCTCACCTTCGTGCAGGCACGCAGTGTGCTCACGCTGGCCACGGGGGACCCGTTGCACGCCTACCTGATGGTGTCGCTGCTGACGGGTGGGCGGACCGAGGAGCTTCGGGCGTTGCGGTGGGAGCACGTGCATCTGGACAGCGAGACGCCGCATGTCGAGGTGTGGCGGTCCGTGCGTGCCGGCGCCGACACCAAGACCCGCAAGTCGTGCCGGACGTTGGCGCTGCCGGCCCACGCGATCGAGGTCCTTCGGTCCCACCGGGTGGAGCAGGTCGAGGGCCGGTTACGGGAGGCACGGGACTGGGTAGACCACGGTCTGATGTTCCCCACCGCCGCCGGCACCGTCATGGACGCGGCCAACGTGCGACGGGACTTCCGCCGGGCGCTGAGCCTGGTGCCGGGTCTGGTACCGGGGGAGTGGACACCCCGCGAGCTGCGGCACTCGTTCGTGTCGCTGCTGTCGGAGTCCGGGGTGCCGATCGAGGAGGTCTCCCGGCTTGTCGGTCACAGCGGCACGCACGTCACCGAGCTGGTGTACCGCAAGCAGCTGCGTCCCGTCATCCAGACCGGGGCTCGGGCTATGGACGCGCTCTTCGCCGATCAAGCAGCTGACGAACCGTAGTTACTCAGTCGGTTACTCAGGCATTCCGCAGCTTGGCATCGTCGCCCCGCCAGAAACGGCATTCTTGCTGGTCAGGCTGGGTGGGCGATACTGGGATCGAACCAGTGACCTCTTCCGTGTCAGGGAAGCGCGCTACCGCTGCGCCAATCGCCCTCGTCCCGATGACCGGGTCGAGAGGTGGTGACGGGATTTGAACCCGTGTACACGGCTTTGCAGGCCGTTGCCTCGCCTCTCGGCCACACCACCAGGTGGTGATTCTGTGTGACTCGAGCGGACGACGGGATTCGAACCCGCGACCCTCACCTTG
>JBGSWT010000484.1:0-6162 GCA_041751815.1 Pseudonocardiaceae bacterium | reverse complement strand
CGACGGGGTGCGCCTCGCCGCCGCAGCGCCGATGCGGGTCGCCGTCCCCAACGACGCCGGACTGGCGCCGCTGTCTGATGCGGCGCGGCGTGCCTTCCAAGGGTCGGTCGAGGCGCTGCGGGCCGAGGGAATCGAGTTGCAGACCATCGATCTCGGCCCCTTCCTCGACGCAGCCAAACTGCTGTACGAGGGCGCGCTGGTTGCCGAACGCTACGCCGCCGTCGGCGAGTTCATCGCTCAACATCCCGCCGAAGCCGATCCGACGGTCGGGGGCATCATCCTCAGCGCGGCGCGACTGCCCGCGCACCAGCTCGCCGCCGACCTGGAGACCCTGGACCAGCTCAAGGTGCAGACCCGTGAGGCCCTGCGGGGCATCGACGCGCTGTTGTTACCGACGACCACAGATCACCCCAGCATTGCGGAAGTGCAGGCAGAGCCGGTGCGGATCAATTCGCGGCTGGGCACCTACACGAACTTCGTCAACCTGCTCGACATGTGCGCGGCCGCCGTACCCGCCGGAATCGCCGACGGCAGCCCGTTCGGCGTGAGCGTCATCGCCCAAGGCTTCGACGACCAGGTGGCGATCGACATCGCCGCACTGCTTACCGGCGAGCAAGCTGACACCCCCTATCCCACCGGCGGTGTCGATCTTGTTGTCTTCGGCGCCCACCTGCGCGGCCACCCGCTCAACGGCGAGCTGACCGCTCTCGGCGCCCGATTCGCCGGTGAAGTACACACCACCCCGGAGTACCGGATGGTCGCTCTACCCACCGACCCACCAAAGCCAGGCATCGTGTACGACCCCGGTGATGGCGCCTCGCTCTCAGGGGAGCGCTGGACGATCTCGACCGCCGGTCTCGGCCGGTTCCTCGCGGAACTCCCGGCCCCGATGGCGCTCGGCAAGATCCGCCTCGACAACGGCGAGGAGGTCACCGGCTTCCGCTGTGACCCGTCGACGGCGTCAGCTGGCGAGGACATCACTGCCCACGGCGGCTGGCGCACCTACCGCCAAGCTCTCACACAGCCGATCAACTGAGACCTGCTGACCCGTCCCGTGCGGCACAGCCGGGGCTTCATTACACAGTCATGGCGGGGTCCACATCCTTGCTCCCTGTTGACCTGTTGAGTGCTGTACGTCACGATGGTCGAAACGTTCACGAAATTTCACACAGGGAGGCACGATGCACGCTCGGTTCCTCGGCAAAGACCCTGAGTCGCATATCGATGGCTCACCTACGTTGTTTGCGACGGACAGGACGGACCGCAAGACTTACATCGCGCAGGGGTGGAAAGTGACCGACCCGCAAGTGCTCGCGGACGTTGGCCCTGTTCCCCCTCACGAGGACTTGATTGAGATTCCAGAAGAGGTACTGAAGTTCTACGTACGCCGTTACATGGAGGAGGAAGGACACTGAGTCAGCTAATCCAGCCTGGCCCTGAGTTTAGGAAACTCTTCCACTCCTTTGACCACACGGCATTTCGGCTGGAGGTGAGAGACCGCTACGACGCGCCCTACGAAAATGAGTCAGTACGGAAATTTCTCGCGGGTGAACCGGATGATCTTGCCTGGTCCGATAGTTGGCTAAGCATGGTCAGTTCCGCGCGGGCTGCGGGACGCACGTACTCACGGGCGCGAGTGGTAAGTGTACCTCTTACCGACTATAGCCGCTTCGGTTTGTGGGCATCGCAATTTACGGTCGCGGCCGGCGAGGACATCCGCTACCTGACCCGCAATCAGGCGCAGGAAATCGAGCTACCCAACCACGATTACTGGCTGTTTGACTCGCACAAGTTGGTGCGCGTGCGTTTCGACGAGAATGACCGTTTTCTTGACGGCGAGGTCATCGAAGACTTGGCCGAGATCGTGCAACATAATTACTGGCGCGATGCCGCTTGGCACCACGCCGTTGAACGGGGCGACTTTGCCACAAAACAGGGCGTCGGACGTATCGAACATCCTTGAAGCACGCAACGCGCTAGGTAAACGACTCCGCGAGCTACGCCTCCAAGCCGGATTCAACGGTAGACAGCTCGCGGAGTGGCTGTCATGGCCGCCTTCCAAGGTTTCCAAGCTAGAGAACGGTCGCCAGACACCAACCGACGACGAAATTCGAGCGTGGGCACGCGCCACAAAAAGTGAGAGCGAAACAGAGGCTCTTCTTACTTCCTTACACACTCTTGAGGTACAGTACGCCGATTGGCAACGCATTTTTCGGACTGGCTTTCGACCTCGTCAAAGCGAAATAGCTGAACTAGACCAGAAGACGTGGCTATTCCGAGTATTCGAGGCTACAGTTATCCCGGGACTTCTCCAAACAGCCGAGTACGCGCGAGTACGCTTCGCCGAGAGTATCCGCAGGCTTAAACTGCCAAACGATATCAATGAGGCAGTACAAGGGCGCATGCAGAGACAAGAAATCTTGTATCGCCCAGATAAGCGGTTCCAATTCGTCCTACCCGAAGCGGCCTTGCGATTCCGCTTGTGCCCACCGAACGTAATGCTCGGACAGCTCGACCGATTGGTTTCATTGTCACAGTTGCCCAATGTACGGCTCGGCATTATCGGCTTTGAGACACAATACATCACCGCCCCCTGGCACGGCTTCTGGTTGTATGACAACGAGAAAGTGCTCGTGGAGACCCTGTCCGCCGCTCTCGATCTCCGCCAGCCGCAAGAGATCGAGCTGTATGGCAATGCATTCGAGGAGCTAGCGGCGGTCGCCAGCTACGGCAAGTCTGCACGGGCGATCATCGCGCGGGTCATGAATGATCTTGCGCCAGAGGTACCTGATGATGTCGAGTGATTTCTCCCAATAGATCTAGTTGCAGAGTTTCGAGAAATCTCTAGAAGTTGCCTAGCCGGCTTGAGCTTGTCTGCTTACGCTCCCGATACGCGTCCGCTTCGGCGGCCTACTTCCGGGAGTTCAAGGTGGCTACCTTCGTTCCATTGCTCGGGAGGGCGCGTGAACGCGACCCACGTCCCGCAACGTGCCGGGCACGAGGTGGCACCGTCGCCACGGACCCGGCACGCTGCGGACGATCTAACGCTGGCAGCGATCCATACGCCTATCAACATAGCGGATATCTCGATGTCCACTTGTTGAAAGTGCCGACCAGCAGTCACCGAAACGGACCCCGCGACAGTCCCCAAAGCACGAGACCACAGTTACATCTATGCGCGATAAACAGCTCATGCAACTCATTCTCGACGGGCTTCACCTACTTGATTGGCCGGTGCCCTGGGATGGTCGGTGCCCCTCATGACTGACCTAGTCCCGAAGGCTAAGCCTGGAGACATCACCAATGGGCACGCCAGATACACCGGTGCCGAATTGCTCGTGCACCGCAAGGTTTCCGTGAAAGGTAGCGGTGGGGTTTCGGCGACTGTAGTGATTACCGTGCAACAAGGGCACGTGTGGATGTCGATTCAGCCGCCATGCACCTGGGAAGCCATCATGGAACCCTGGAAAGTCGATGAGCTAATACGGACACTGGCGCTAGCTGCTGAGAGTGCGAAGAGAATGGCTCATGGGGTACGAAGATCGAGCGTTTGATTTCACGAGCCTTGACATCAATGCGCGCGCGAGCGACGACGAGCTCAACCGGTGGATCAAGCATGGTGTCGGCTACGCCAGGTCGCTGCCGCCGAGATGATCCGTCCCTTGCTGGTCGCGGCCATGCTGCTGGCCGCGGGGGGATCGGCTTCGCCTGGATCAGCCACCGAACCACTTGCGGAACCGTCTGGTGGCGCGGGAGCTAGGTGACGGTGAGGTCCAGACGCATGAGCCAGCGATGGCGTCGGTCGCGAGATCGTCGAACCGGTCGGCGGTCGCCGGCAAACACCTCGATGCTTACGCTATCGAGGATAGGGACGACCCTCACGCGGCGTCCACATGATGTGCCTACAGGCACCGGACGTTAGGCGCCCGGGCTGCGAAGATGGCGAGGTCCTGTAACGGACTGCCCCTGCTTCGCCTGCATGCTCGGGGCCCGGACTGAAGAACGCTCTTCATGACCCACCGGGCGCTCGGTTCATCTACCTGTCTTGGGGCCCGGTGGACGACGCCAAGAACTTCGAGCTGTTCCGCCGAGCGAAGCTGTGGCTCGACTGCATCCCTTCCGAGGTCGTCGCCAGCGCCGTGGACCAGTGCCCTTCTCGGCCTGGCTGACCGCAACGGCAACCCGCTGTGCGCCGTCGTACGCCCACCTCTCATCGAATGGTCAGCAGGTCCGCGAAATAACGCTCGGTCAGCGGCCCGCCTCGGACATACTCGCGTAGATGGAGCAGCGGCCGGTCGTTACGCCGCGGGTGGCAACGGTGGCGGAGGCTGTGACCGTTGCAGGGTTGCCCTTCTCGACGAGCTTCATGTCGCGCCGAAGCTGCGCGGACGAGGAGTCGGCTCCACGCTGCGCATGGCCGCCGAGGCCGTAACCCCAAAGCGCGGTGGCGAGTTACTCGAGATCAACGTCGACGGTGACGACATCGACGCCCGCCGCTTCTACGAGCGGCACGGCTACACCAACACCGAGCCGAGCCAGGACCGGCCGCTTTTTACTCCTACCGGGAACTGACGGACGGCCTGACCTAGCGCGAACATTATCGAGACGTCCCGCAGAGCGATCCCGCTCGAGCAGGAGGTTCGGCATGACCAGCTCATTCGAACCCGCCGGTCCGCGTCGCCGATTGCGTGGTGATCAGCTGCGCTGGGATGCCGGCTCTGCGGTGAGTCGGTGCCTCAGGTTGACGCCTTGGCAATCAACACTTCCCCTTCGAGTCCGTCGGGGTCGCGGAAGAAGATGCTGTGGACCGCGCCGAAGTCGTTGATAGTGCCATCGCTGGCTGCCTTATCGATCAGCCGTTGCCGAATTCTGGCGAACGCCTCTGGTGAGGCGGCCTGCAGACCGACGTGGTCGATGCGTCCGCGCCCCCACATGGGTGTTTGGCGCTCAGGTTCGGTGTTGCCCTCTATCACGAAGATGTTTAACTCGGTGTGCGGGCCGATGCGGATGATGGTCATCGTCTCTTTCCCGTCTGTGCCGTGGGTGCGCGTTGGCCCGACGTCGGCGTCGAATACCTCAGCGTAGAACCGGCCCAAGCGGGCGACGTCCTTGGAGATCCACGCGATGTGGTTGATCCCATCGAGCAACATGATGTTCTCCTATCTCTGGCCCGCTCGTCGCGGTGTCTCGGCTGAGGGACCCGCTCCCGGCGCGTCTTGCTGGGGAAGTCGCTGGTGATCTATCGAAGGCGGCGAGCGTCAGATCCGACGTGCTCGGGCTAGCCATGCGGGTAGGTCAACGAACTCGCCGATCTGGCGGTGAAGTGCTATAGCGTGCTCGTCGCGGACGATTGCGCCTCGATACTGTGCAACGCGCAAGTCCTCCAGTACCCATCGTTGACTGAAGGCCTCGCGGATCGTGGCGTCACTGACCTGCGGTCCGAAGCCGGGCCCGGTATCTGACAGCGCGAGGACGTGCACGAGCGCGCCCGGCCGGCAGGCGCGGTGCAGACTGCGCACGTATCGGGCGCGGTCTTCCGCGTCGAAAATGTGGAACAACGCGCTGTCGATGACGGTGTCGTAAGTCGTGTCATCGCCCAGAGCGAGCGCATCGGCGACCTGGAAGTGGACCGCGACGTTGCGGGCCGCGGCGTTGGCCTGCTCGACTGCCCGGGGCGAGGAGTCCAGGCTGTAGACGTCATAGCCCAGCGCGCTGAGATAGATGGTGTGCTCCCCAGTACCGCAGCCGACGTCAAGTACCTTGCCTCGGACCCACCCCTCGCGCTCCAGGGTGACGATTGCCGGCTGCGGTTCCCCGATCACCCACGGCGCAGTGCGGCTTGCGTACGCGTCGTCGAATACCGACAGCGCAGGTGTGGATTGCTCTGGAGTAGAAGCCATAGCCTGACCGTAGAAGCTCAAGCCTGGTTCAGGTCAACCGTCAATCCCGTAGCCAGCACGTCACCCGCACTGAAGCAACGCCGGGCCGGATCCATAGCGAAAGCTCGCCGGTGTGGGTCAGTGGCCGGCGACCGGCGCCGGTGTCTCGCTCGTCCCGGCGTCTGCGTCCACGTCCCGGCTCGGACCCTCGGTCTGCTTGCCGCGGATGAACAGCGCCGTCCCGACGGCCACGAGCCCGACGACTCCCGCGGCGACGAACCCC
>JBGSWT010000483.1:0-4335 GCA_041751815.1 Pseudonocardiaceae bacterium | reverse complement strand
GCGCTCGTGGTCCCAGTCACCGCCCAGGATCCACTCGCCCGGCTGTCGCTCGACAGCAAAGGCTTTTAGCCGATCGATGAACTCCTCGGGTGAGTTGGCGGGGCGCAGGTCTACGCTGGCGAGCTGGAAGCCGCCGCCGGTAAAGTGCAGGTGACCATCCATGAAGCCGGGCACCACCATCGCCTTACCGTTGTGGATCACAGGGGTGCCAGATCCAAGAAGCTTTGACAGCGTGGCACTGTCGCCCACCGCCACGATCGTGTCACCCGCCACCGCAACCGCCTGGGCCCATGGCCTGGCGGAGTCACCGGTCCAGACCCTTCCATAGATGACCAGATCGGCACTTCGGGATGATGCGGGAGCGGAGCGGCACGATGACAATCCGGCCACCGCAATGAGCGCCAGCGTGGAACACTCAGTCAGCAGCATCACAGCACAGGCGGGCTTCCCAGGGAGTTTGGGGAGCCTGGTGAGCCGACGAATGGCTTCGAGCTTTTCCAGGGGCGCAGCCGCCCGACGTTGGCAGGCCCCACAAAGAAGATTCCGCATGTGTCTAGAATATCACTGCCTTGAGGTGATCTAAAACTACTGGTGCAGCCCCAGGCACATAATGGCTGCAATGGGTGATAGAGCAAGTCCCTCGGCCGACTCGCATTTCACGCTGCACCCTTAGGCTGACTGACCCTCCAGACAGCGGAACGATCTCGTTTACGTCGTCGTTACCGGGCCGGTACACACGGCACTCTTCCTGCGGCATCGGGGAACAGGATCACGCACAACGAATCTTGCATCCCCCCTGCAGGATTGCGCGTTGGTTCCTCCCGGCACCAGAACCTGGAAGAAAGGCCGCCAAGTGGAGCTCCGAGGCTTTACCATAATCGAGATGCTCCTGGTCATCACGATCCTGGGTATTGCCACGCTGATCGGCTTGCCCCGGATGAGTGCGGGTGTGACGAGCGCCAACGTACGAGGCGCCCGCACTACCCTGGTCAACCTGCTCGCGCGGACCCGGATTGCTGCCACGCAGACCAACCGGATCAGCGTGCTCAAGATCGAGGGTAACAATGCGGTCATTCTCCTGCGGCCACGGCTGGTGCCCCCGGGCACTGCCGACACCCTCGGCCCGGTGACACGGCTGGGAGACATGTACGGGGTCACCATTACGGCCGCGATCGACTCAGTACGGTTTGATCCGCGCGGGATCGGTAGCGGTTTCGGCACCGGGACGACATTCGCGATCTCCCGGAACGGGACCACGCAAACCATCAGGATCGATGCCCTGGGGAGGGTAACTAAGTGAATCGCTCGGATTCGGGGTTCACCCTGGTCGAAGTGCTGGTCTCGATCGTGGTTCTGTCGGTCGGGGTCCTTGCCCTGGCCGGCTCGACGGCGATGGTCACCCGCATGATTGGGCGGGGCAAGCTGGAGACCCGGGTGGCGCAGGCAGCCTCTCGCCGCATCGAAGGGCTCCGGCTGTCGGCCCTTTCGACCACGCCACACTGCACCGCCGGGACCTTTGTCAGCGGCGGACCAGTCACGGCCAACGGTCTTACGGAGTCGTGGACGGTGCCGGGCGCGGGCAAGGTCCGGAGCGTCCAGGTAAACGTCACCTACCGCACCGTGAGGGGACCGCGCACCGCCACTCTCCAGACCAGGATCGAGTGCTGACTATGGCCAGCCGGCGTGGCTTTACCCTCATCGAGGTCATGATCTCATTGGTCATCATGCTCATGGTCATGGGAGCGGTGTACAAGCTGATTCTGTCGAGCCAGCGGCTCGCCCGGGAACAGGCTGAGCGGGTGAATCTCCAGTCCAACGTCCGGATCGGCTCGCTGGCGGTGCTGGCTGACCTCCGGGAGCTGAATACCGCCACCGGCGAGTCGGCAGGGAACAACGACATCCTGGCCAAGGACGTCAGCAGCATCACCTACCGGGCCATGCGCGGCGCCGGCTACATCTGTCAGGCGCCGACAGCAACCCAGGTTCGGATCAGCCGGATCAGCTTCTCCGGCTACCGGGACCCGCTGGCCACGAGAGACAGCCTCTACGTCTTCTACGACGGAGATCCGGATACCGAAACCGACGACACCTGGCTGCCGGTGGCAATCACGGCCGTATCCACGGCCACAGCCTGTCCGGCCGGGGCGGGGATCACGCTGACCACATCGAATAAGGACTCGCTGGTGGGACTCGCCAGTGGCACCCCGGTCCGCTTCTTCGAGGTGATGGAGCTCAAGCTCCATCAGGCCGACGGAAGCTCCTGGTTGGGAGCGCGCTCGGTGAGCGCGGGCGAGGCGGTTCAGCCGGTACTGGGCCCTTTGGTGAACGACAGTGGGTTTGTCCTGAAGTACCTGAATGCGGCCGGGGCCGAAACCGCCGATCGCACGGCCATCAAGAGTATCCTGGTCACGCTTCGCGGGATCAGCGAGGGCGCGGTCAACGTCGGCATCGGGGGCGCCCCGACCCGGGTGCAGGATTCGCTGGTCAGCCAGATCATGCTGCGCAACTCGTTCCGGCCCTGACCGGAACGTCGCTTTAAGGAGGTTGATATGCGAGCTTCACGTCTACAGGACGAACGCGGCATGGCACTGGCCGTGACCCTCTTCGCCCTGGTGATCATTGGGACCCTGGTGGCCGGCACCTTCTTCTCCGGCCGGCTCGAGGAGCAGAGCGGATCGAACACCATCTATGCCGCCCAGGCCGCCGAGGCCGCCGAGGCCGGGATCAGTGACGGCATCGGAACCACGACGGCTCCCAGCCTCCTGGCGCTGACCGTCGGCGGGCTACCCAGCAACCCGGTCACCGTGTCGCTGGGCAGCCGGGTAGATGCGACTCGGCAGATTTCGCGGCTCACCAGTAGTGTCTTCATGATCCGATCCACCGGCACCCGGCGGAATGGTCCCGGAGCGCCGCTCGCCACCCGCACGACCGGGACTCTGGTACGCCTGGTCACCCCGCGCCTGCTCATGCGGGGAGGACTCAGCGCCATTGGACAGATCACCGTCACCGGTAACGCCACGGTTAGCGGCATCGATACCACTCCGCCCCTCTGGACGGGTGCTGGGGTCGAGTGCCCACCCGAGGCGGACAAGGCAGGCGTGGTATACAACGGCACTCTGACCCAGAACGGGTCGTCGGTCATTACCGGCAACCCCCCGAAGCAGTCGGACCCCACCATGAATCCCGGCAACCAGCTCGGGGGCACCGGATTTAGCCAACTCAAGAATTTGGCGACCCTGATCCTCACGTCCAACATCAGCGGCATCGGGCCGGCTGTGTCAAACAGCGCTCCGCCGACGTGCAACACCCTCGTTCAGAACAACTGGGGGGCCCCGCTGAACACGGCCAGCCCGTGCTTCAACTACTTCCCGATCATCTACCATTACGGCGATCTCAGCATCTCGGGCTCGGGAGCGGGTCAGGGAATCCTGCTGGTGGAAGGCAACCTCAATGTCCAGGGCCAGGTCTCCTTCTTCGGCCCGGTGATCGCGACCGGATCGGTCAACGTGCGGGGCACCGGGACCGACGACGTGAAATTCTATGGCGGCATCATCGCGTCCGACGTGCAGTTGGATGACAACCGACTGAGCGGTAACGCCACCGTCCTCTACTCGTCGTGTGCGAACCGGCGGGCCTTGCAGGGGTCGGGTGTGGTCACCCGGCTGGCCCAGCGAGGTTGGGTCCAGCTCTACTGAGCGTGGTAGGGTGCGACGGCGGACCGGGTCTCCAAAGTTGACCCGGGAGTGAACGGCAGGCTGCGGAATGCCGCCAGCAGGCTGGCGGATTGCATCGCGCATCGGCAACGCCTTTCAGCGAAGCTTGGTGAGTCGGCGGAGTGCTTCCAGCTTCTCCAGTGCCGAGCCGCCCGAAGCAGCGGGGGCCACCGAGAACAGGTCACGGATGTCGAGCAGGATCTCCAGCATCAACTGGTCACGCATGTAGGTGCTCTCGAGATCGATCATGCGGCCTTCGTCGGCCGATTTCTTCGCGCGATCATACGACTCGCGGTAGAGAGTCTCGAGGTTGCCAAGGATACGTTCGCGGGAGCGCATGCGGGTCCACTATTCAAGGGGCAACTGAAATCTAACGAGGATACACGATCGATAGTACTTCACCCCTGCTGTACTGCAGAATCGGCGATGGTAGCGATGCAAGGATTGAGAGCCCAGCCGGGGCTGCTTCAACATGGCGGGCGCGGCCATCCAGGGCGTCAATGCCGCCCGGATGAGCGGTGCCGGGTACGGCTGGAATCCCCAGTGGACCTACGACCGGTGCGACATGATCAAGCCGCCCCCGTACTTCCCGACTACGGGGCGGTACTTCAAGAACCGATAC
>JBGSWT010000482.1:0-4950 GCA_041751815.1 Pseudonocardiaceae bacterium | reverse complement strand
CGGGATGATGGGTGCCCCGGAGGGCACCCCGGCGCACTGGCTGGCCTACTTCCTGGTGCCCGACGCCGATGCCGCGGCGGCCAGCGCCATCGCGACTGGCGGCAGCATCCTGGCCGAGCCGTTCGACACGCCGTACGGACGGATGGCAGGGATCACTGACCCGCACGGGGCAACCTTCTTCGTCGTGGGCACGATGCCCTCGACGTGATCACGAGCTGGCGGGCAGGCCTGGGACGGAGCCGCCGGCCCAGGCCCGCCCGCAGCGAATGGCGTCAGATCTTGGCGAGCGCCTGGTCGAAATCGGCGACGAGGTCCTCGGACGCCTCGACGCCACAGCTCACCCGGATCAGGTCGTCGGTGATGCCGGTCCGTGCGCGATCCTCGGCGCTCATTCCCGCGTGGGACGTGGTCGCCGGCCGGGTGATCAGTGTCTCGACCCCACCGAGGCTCGGCGCGACGTACGGCAGCCGCAGGGCGTCGAACAAGCCCTCCGCAGCCTCCGTACCACCGACCAAGCGGAAGCTCAGCATCCCACCGAAGCCGGACAGCAGCTCGGCGGCGTGAGCGTGATCGGGATGGGAGGGTAGGCCCGGATAGTTGACCTCAGCAACCTTGGAATGCTCGGCCAGGAACCGGGCCAGCATCATGGCGTTGTCGTTGTTCGCGCGCACCCGCAGCGCCAGGGTCTTGAGGCCGCGGGCAAAGAGAAATCCCGCGTGCGGGTCCAGGCTGCCACCGTAGTGATTGAGTGTCCGGCGCACGCGATTGACCAGTTCGGCGCTGCCGGCGACACTGCCCGCCACGATATCGGAGTGACCGTTCAGATACTTGGTGGCGCTGTGCACACAGAGATCGAAGCCCACGGTGAGTGGCCGGAAGTTCACCGGACTGGCGAAGGTGTTGTCGATCACGGTGGTCAACCCGTGCTGCCGAGCGAAAGCGGCCACCTCACGCAGCCGCCCGACCCGCATGAGCGGGTTGGTGATCGTCTCCACCAACAACGCCCGGGTATGGGGAGTTCGCGCGGTCTCCCATGTTTCGGGACGGCCCGGATCCACGAGCGTGTAGCTCCAGCCGAGATCTTCGGCGTGATGGGTGAGGAAGTCGTGGGTGCCGCCGTAGAGGCAGTCGCTGGCCAGCAAGTGATCACCGGCGCGGAGCAGGCTGAGCAGGGTCGTCGTCACCGCTGCCATACCTGATGACGTCGCGAGAGCGGCCTCACCACCCTCCAGCGCGGCCAGCTTGTCGTGTAGGTAGGTCTGCGAGGGTGTCGAGTTCAGCCTGATATAGCGGATGTCGTGGTAGTCCGTGCCCGGCTCGACCGCGTACACCGTGCCCTGGTAGATCGGGAAAACCACCGAACCCTCGGGCCCTGGCCGGGGCTCGCCCGCATGGACTGCGAGGGTCTCGATGCGGGGATTGTCGTGGCTCACGATCTCGCACCTCCCCCGGTCGCATGGTGGTTCACCATGACCCTACGGGGCCGGCCGTCGTCGCGCAGGCACGTTTCGCCGGCGCGTGGTCGACTTCCCGGAGCCAGGCATCGGCGCATCAGCGGCAATCAGCCCTACGCGCGACGCCGATTCGGCGAGAGAATTCCCTATCACGATACGATCAAGAAGACTGGTTATGGCACTAGAGTGCGTCAGTTTACAGTAGCTGCACCATCGCTCACCGCAGCCGATGGCGGCGGGTCCTGAATAAACCGGTGAGAAAGCCTGACACCGGGACTTCGAACCATTTGTCTAACGTTAACCTGCGCGTCCCTTGCAGCACTCCTGACTACTGCCCATAGTCCAGCGAGTGCCCGAGTTCATCGAGCTCCGAAACATTTAGGGAACGCATGACGAGATCAGATCACGAACCCGTCGGCCAACGAACTGGAATCGGCAGGCGTCGATTCCTGGCGGGACTCGGCGTCGGCGTGGCCGGCGTGCTGACGCTGGATAAGGTCGAAGCCCTCGCCGAGAGGGTCGAGGGACCGGTCCCTGCTTCGGCCCCGGATCCTCGGTTCAGCCGGATGTTTCAGCTTCCGGCGTTTGCCGACCCGCAGTCCACGGCCGTCCAGAACGCGATGATGGACATCGGCAAGCCTGGCGGGCTGCTGGACGCCAAAGACCCGCTGAGCGAGGGTCCGGTCCGGCTGATCACCAACCCGGAACTCAGCCCGGACAACGTCGACCAGGACGTCAGCAACATGACCGCGGGCACGACCTTCGTAGGGCAGTTCCTCGACCACGACGTCACATTCGACAACACCTCGCGACTCGGCGTGGTCACCGATCCTGCACAGACGCCGAATACGCGTGTCCCGAGGCTCGACCTCGACTCGGTGTACGGCGGCGGGCCGTCTGTCAGCCCGCAGCTATACCGGGTGTCAGACCCTGCCACGCTCCGGTTCGGCCACGGCGGGCTGTTCGAGGACCTGCCACGTAACCCAGAGATGACCGCGATCATCGCGGACCCGCGCAACGACGAGAACCTCATGATCGCCGGCTTGCACGCGGCGTTCCTGCTGGCACACAACCGGACCGTGGACTTCCGGCGGGCGAAAGGTCTGCCAGGCGACCCCTGGTTCCACTCCCGACGCACGATGATGCATCACTGGCAGTGGATCGTGGTGAACGAGTTCCTCCCGCAGATCGTCGGACGGACGCTGGTGCGCGACATCCTGCGCAACGGCCGGCGCTGGTACCGGTTCAGCAACGCGACCATGCCGGTCGAATTCCAGACCGGCACCTACCGGTTCGGGCACAGCCTGGTCCGCCCGTCGTATCGGGCGAACCTCAAAGGAGACCCCGGCGGCGATCCCGCGACCGGCGCGCCGGCTTTCTTCGGGCTCATCTTCGATCCGGCCGCTGAAGACCAGGCCGACCCGATCGACCTGCGGGGTGGGGCGCGCGCGCCGCGGCGGTTCATCGGCTGGCAGACGTTCTTCGACTTCGGCGGTGACCAAACCCAACATGTGCGACCGAACAAGCTGATCGACACGAACATCTCGACACCGCTGTTTCAGTTGCCGCTCGCCGCCATTCCTAGCCGCGACGCACCGACGTCGCTGTCGCAGCGAAACCTGCTGCGACACCTCACGTGGTCGCTGCCATCGGGCCAGCGGATCGCCGCGTCCACCGGGGCGCCGGTTCTCGGGTCGAGCCATTTCCCCGAGCTGCGCGAGTACGGTCTCGGCCTCGATGCCAGCACCCCGCTGTGGTATTACATCCTGCGCGAAGCCAGTGTCTTCACCAACGGCGTGCGGCTTGGCCCGCTTGGTGGCCGGATCGTCGCCGAAACGATCATCGGAATGCTTCAGCTCGACAAGTCCTCCTATCTCAACACCAGGTTCCGGCCGTCCCTGCCCAGCACGACTCCCCGCGGGTTCACGATGACCGATCTGCTCCGGTGGGCAAGGGTGGATCCCGCCAGCCGCGGCCAGTAGCTACTCCCCGCGCGAGTTCGATCCCCTTGGTCTCGGCGGCGGTAGCCTGACTGGATCACGAGGAGTCGCCGGTGAGCAACCACGAAGCACCGCCCCCGCCGCAGCGCGATGTCCTACCGTTGCCGGCGACACCGATGCGTAGCAAAACGGATCTACAGACTGCGATCAGCCGTGACCGGCGCGCGGTGCTGGTGGTCAATACCAGGTCTCGACGCGGCCAACGCCGCTTTCACAGCGCCCGTGAGCAGCTCGCCTCGGCCGGCTTCGACCTACTGGGCTGCTTCGGAGTGGACCAGCCCGGCCAACTCACCGCTACCCTGACCGCAGCGATCGCCCGCCAACCGGACCTGCTCGTCGCCGGCGGCGGGGACGGCACCATCAGCGAAGCTGCCCGCCACCTTGCCCACCGCGACATGGCCTTGGGTGTGCTGCCGCTGGGCACCACCAACAATTTCGCCCGTACCCTCGGCATCCCACTCACCCTCAGCACCGCCATCGCCGTACTCACCGACGGCAAGGTCGCCGACGTCGACCTCGGCCAGGTCGACGACCACTTGTTCGCCAACCTCGTCTCCGTCGGCGTGTCCGCGCAAGTCGCCACCCACGTGCCGGCCGGTCTCAAACGGCTGGTCGGCCGGGCCGCCTACCCACTCACTGCCCTGACCCGCCTACCGGGGCACCGAGCGTTCCACGCCCACATCACCACCACCGACGGGCACACCCGTCAACTGCGCACACACCAGCTCAACATCGCCAACGGCAGCTTCCACGCCGGCACCCCCATCACCAGCGACGCCAGCGCCGACGACCGGCTGCTGCTCGCCTATGCCCTTGGCGCCCACGCACGGCGCAACCTGCTGACCGCCACCCTGCGCCACATCCTCACCGGACGACGCCGCATCCTCACCGATGCGCCGTTCCTGGCCACCGACGACCTGTGGCTGGAAACCGACCCACCGCTACCGCTTGACATCGACGGCGAGGTCCGCGGGCATACCCCGGTACGCATCTGCATCGTCCCCAAAGCCCTCCGAGTCATGGTCACCCCCGACTTCCCCGACACCTGATCACGCCCGCATCAACAAAACTTTCACGCCCTTGACCATCCCGTGGGATGGTGAGAGCCTGGTGTCGTGGCTGAGGTGGACAAGAGCGAAAAGATCACCATCAATGTGGGACTTGTCGACCTCGGACAGATCGACCTGCTCGTCGACGAGGGTTTCTTTGCCAACCGCACCGACTTCATCCGCACCGCCATCCGGCGCCAACTCGAGAGCCGGTCGGATGCCGTGGCGGCCACGGTCGCCCGGCGGACCCTGATCCTCGGCATGCAACACCTCACCCGGCGCGACCTCGAGCAACTCCGCGACGCCGGCCGCACGATCGAGCTACGCGTCCTGGGGCTTGCGACCATCGCCGACGACGTCGATCCCGAGCTCGCGCTCGCGACGATCACGTCGGTCGAGGTCCTGGGGGCGTTCCGCGCCTCGCGGGCTGTCAAGGCAGCGCTCGCC
>JBGSWT010000481.1:0-1897 GCA_041751815.1 Pseudonocardiaceae bacterium | reverse complement strand
CGGCGCCGACGACCAGCGCGTGATCGTGCGCCCCAGTTGCAACCATCTGCATCCCGGTCGTCAACGCGTAGGTGAATCCTGAGCAGGCGGCGCCGAGATCGAATCCCCATGCGTTGTTCGCGCCGAGCTTGTGCTGCAGATTGCAGGCGGTACTTGGGAAAATCGTATCGGGCGTCGTCGTGCCTACGACGATGAAGCCGATCCGGTCCGGCGTTACCCCGGCCTGGCGCATCGCACCAATCGCCGCTTCCTTCGCCAGGTCGGACGTCGCCACTCCCGGCTCGACGATGTGCCGCTCCTTGATCCCAGTACGCTGCAGGATCCACTCGTTGCTGGTGTCGACCAGCTTCTCGAGGTCGTCATTGGTCAGGACCTTCGGCGGCACATAGGTCGAGAGGCCGGCGATTTTGACGCGGCGAACGGAAGTGCCCCCGAGAGACTGAGTTACACGGCCATCAGAGTGGCTCACCACAAACGATCCTTTCCAGGGGCAGGCAGCCCGAAATATTCATAAGCGCGCGGCGTGGCGACACGTCCGCGGGGCTGTGGCCCTGTCAGGATCAGATCGCCGTGCGACACGGCCTGGTGCAGGCCCCTCGGATGCGGCTGCGGGTCGGGGACGGGCTGGAGGACGCCACCATCCACAACGCGGTCTTCGCCGACAACGGGGGCACACTGCTGCAGGTCAACCGGACCGCGACGTTCGTCGAGCTACCGTCGCAACTCAGGCCACCGGGCATACCCACTCTGGGCTGGGGCCACGTCGAGGAGGTGGTCTACACGCACCCCGTCGGCCTGGTCGACCTGCGCGTCGATCAGCAGCGACGCGCCGGGTGGACGCGCCTACCCACGCTGATCGGGCAGCCCTACACCGGCCGCGCCTACACCGGCTGACCCACCCCCTGTGCTGCCACATGGATGCTTGTCGCTGTGCAGTGGCATACGTAGCTGGAGAAGGGAGCTACGTAACGGGTCGCTGGGAGTTACGTGGAGCTACTGATTGCAACGAGGCACCCCACGTAGGCACGGTATGTGATGCCACAACCGGCTCTGCCGCCGGCGAGGTCACTTCAGTGCCCCGGCGACCCGGGGGCCGCCTTTCCTAGGGGGATTCGATGCCTGACGCAATGAGCTTCGCCGAGCTCGGCGAACAACACGTGGAGCTGCTGCCGGCCCGCACCGTCCTGTCGCTGTGGCACGGAGCCATCAACGGCCCCCACGGTGACCCGGGTAATCCCGGCGCCAACGGCCAGGGCATGTCCAACTTCAGGTTTTTGGGGATGTTCGGCTGGGGCGGGTCCGACTTCAGCTACAGCCAGGGCAGCGTTGACACCGGCAGCAGTGCTCACGGCAGCCAGGAGTAGCGTGCGGCTGGCTGCTTGTTGCCGATCGCCACGCCTAGCCGGCGAGGATACTGGCCAGGACGCCTGGGGGCGCGTGTCTTGCTACCTTGAAATGTTGGTGGCCGCCCACCGGTTTCACTGCCACGTTCGCCGTCCCATCGCAGAAGGTGGATGCATCGCGTGTCGTTTCCCTCCACGAACTCTGACGTGCTGGCTGCTGAGCAGGACTACCTCACCATGCTCTACCGCCATCTCGACGAGCGCCGGCGCTACACCGTGCGGCGGCTGACCGAGGTCCTCAGAGGTGCCACTACTGGAACGCCCCAAGCGCTCAGCGAGCGTGACGCGGCCGCCGCAATGTACTCCGGCCAGCTCGCCGCCCTGGACGGTGTGGAGCAGGGTCTGTGCTTCGGGCGGCTCGACCTCGACGGCCGTGCCGACGGGGACGACGGGGACAGCGACGGCGAGGAGCGGCGCTATATCGGGCGGCTGGGGCTGCTCGACGAGGAGCGTGAGTACGAGCCGCTGCTCATCGACTGGCGGGCGCCCGCGGC
>JBGSWT010000480.1:0-4196 GCA_041751815.1 Pseudonocardiaceae bacterium | reverse complement strand
ACATGTCCGACGACGTCGCCGTGAACACCATGCTGCAGCGCAGCGTGCCTCGCGACCTGCTCGGCCGCGTCTTCGGCAGCCTCTATGGCGCCATCGGGGTCGCCGCAGCGCTGGCCTATCTCCTCGGCGGGCTGCTCATCGACCTCACCAGTGCGCGCATCGCGTTCGTTGTCGGTGGCGCCGGCGGGCTGCTCGCCACGCTCGCAGTCGCAGCCGCGTTGCGCGGCAATCACAACAAGCGGTCGAACGCCGGGGCGTAGCGGAAAACCCCGCGCTGAGAATCGTCCCAGGCATTGAGGGGGCGTACTTGGAAATATCCTGCCCACTCCGGGACAGGCGGGAGCACCCCCAGTGTTGCTCCCGCCACGAACCCGAACCGGCTGTAATACGCAGGCTCACCGAGCAAGGCCACCGCCGGCTCATCCAAGGCGTCGGCCGCACCCAAGACGGCGTGCATCAATGCCTGACCGATACCGCGTCGCTGGCAGGCCGGGATCACACCGAGTGGGCCGAGTCCGATCGAGGGCCGGTCAATGATACTGGCGCGACTACAGATGACATGCCCGACGACGGCGCCGTCCAGGACCGCAACGATGGACAGCGCCGCAATGATGTCCTCGTCGGCTCGCAAGTCATCCACCAGCTGAGCCTCGGCCGCGTCGGCACCAGCGCCGAATGCGGCATTGTGCACCGCACGCACGGCCGACTGATCCGTGGGACGTTCTCGACGCAGAAGCACAGGCGGATCTTGTCACGCGGCTGAGCGGCCGACGTGGTCGGGAAGCGGAAGTTGCAGAACCCCTCCGATGATGTCACCGAATGACGAGGGGGCGTGCGCGGCTGGCACTTCGGACGAATGCGATGCCGTCGAAGTCGCGAGCCGGGATGACCGGCGCCATCTGCTTGTTCGCCAGTGGGCCAGGGAGTGCGATGGAGCCGTACGCGCGCATCTGCTGCTTTGATGCCGCATATTCTTCAGAAGGTCGACATCGCAGGCATCTGCGTCCCGTAGACGTTGCTTCGAGCGTCCTTGCTCATTGACTCGCGACTGGGAGGAGCGCGAGCACGATCGGAAGCACGCCGAATGACGCGTTGACGACGAAATGGGTGACGATCAGCGACGGCAACCGACGTTGCCACCGGTAGATGAGGCCAGCACCGGCGCCCCAGACGAGGAATGCGACGAAGTACACGAGCGCGCCCTGCAAGGTGAAGGCGTACACCACGTGCTGGGCGGCGAAGCCAATCGCCATGACGCCGATCCCGAAGGTTGCGCTGCCGCTGAGCGCGGTGAGCCGCGGCTGGACGTAGCCACGGTAGTGCATCTCCTCGACAACCGGGTTGAGCAGCGCGAATGATACGCCGACGACGACCGCCCACCAGACCGGGAAGTGGAGCTCCGCGAACGCCTCCCCCACTCGCCCCGCGAACACTTCCTCGAACGCGGCTCCGAACGCTGCGCCACTGGCAGGACGGGACAACGCCACGGTGACGAGCATGATGGTCGCGACGAACGGGACGTTCAGCACAATCAGCCACAGCAGGCCGAGCCCGACGTCGCGACCGATCCGCGCCTGGTCGAAGCCGATCAAGTCCCGGAGCTGGATGCCCTCCCGGCGCACGAGTCGGCGCAGCAAGAGCAGGCTCACCACGTTCACTGCCAGCATGAGGGCGAGTGGCGTGGTGAGGCTCAGCAGAAACGGGTCCGCCGCACCGTGCAGGGCGAAGAACACCGTCGCTGCCACGAGGCCTATCGCGATGAGCGGCAGCCGGATGAATGCGAGGACCAGCGTCCAGCGCCAGCCCACTCTCCCGGAGTGCACGCGAATGGCGATGTGCTCGGGTGCGTTCGGGAGGGCGGCGGTCATGCTCGCACTCACCGTCCTCGCCCCCATCATCGATATCTCCTGCGGGACCTCATCATCAACCGCCCACTGCCTGCACCAATGTCCTCCCCTCAGCTGCGGCGGTCGGCCAGCGCGGCGAGTTCGGCTGGGTCGAGAATGACGTCGAGTTCGCGCAACGTGGCATCCAGCCACTCCGGCGCCACCGAGGTGTGTTCGAGGCGCCCGTCGGCGTGCTCCACGGTGAGCGCGTCGCCGACGAGGCGACGGCTGACGCCGTGATCGAGCCGCATGACGACCAACCGGCCGGTGAACGGCGAGCGGGGATGAGTCGAGGTGTAGTGGTGGGCGACGTCATAGTCGATAGGGTGCTGCGAAGTGCTGTCGAAGGCGTGCAGCGGCTCCCAGCGGTCCTCGGTGCGCTTCGACAGCGTCCACACCGCACCGTCGCGAGTGATGCGGTGATCCCACCCAGCCTGGTTCATCACGGCCCCGTCCCGTAGCGGCATCGGGTACAGCATCCCGGCCCCGAAGCCCACGTCGACGAGGTAGTCGGCTCCGTCGACGGGCACGGCCAACATCATGTGCGTCCGCGGGCCGGCGCGGTGTGGCTGGACGCGCGCGATCCGCCGCTGCACGGCGTAGCCCAGTTGCTCCAGCATCGCGGCGAACAGCAGCGCGTGCTCGTAGCAGTACCCGCCCCGTACGAGCTTGTCGCTGATGACGTCGAGCCCCAACCCGCGGTGCGTCTGGAGCACCACACCGACATTTTCGAAGGGAATGGCGCGAACGTGCGCCTCATGCAACGACCTCAGCGCGTCAGCGGACGGCGGCACGCGGGGATGGCCGATGCGGTCAAGATAGGCGTCGAGGTCGAGTGAGGCGACGTCCCACTCATCGGTTTCGGGAGCGCAGAGGGGTCGGAGTACTCACGATCCCGATCCTCATACCTCAATCGCGGTTGAGGTCAAGGGGCGCGTGTGGCGCACGGCCGAGCCGCGCTCATCGATCCAGATACTCCTTGGTGTCAGCCAATAGGATCAGGCCCCGCAATATCCGAGCACGATCACGGAGGGGCCGATGACCTGGCGGGAACGTCTGCGCAGGCTCGTAGACAGCGACCGCTTCCAGCGGGTCATCGTCGCGGTGATCGTGCTCAACGCGGTGACGCTGGGATTGGAGACGTCCGACCGGCTGGTCGCCGAGTACGGCTGGCTACTGCACGCGGTGGACCGGATAGCGCTGGCGATCTTCGTGGTGGAGCTGGCGCTGCGACTTACCGCCCACGGGTGGCGCTTCTTCCGTGACCCGTGGAGCATCTTCGACTTCATCATCGTCACCATCGCGCTGATCCCCGCATCGGGACCGTTCTCGGTACTGCGGGCGCTGCGAATCCTCCGGGTGCTGCGGCTGGTCGCGCTGGTGCCGAGCATGCGCGGGGTGGTCGCGGCGCTGCTCACCGCGGTGCCAGGGATGGCGTCCATCGCGGCGCTGCTCGGGCTGCTGATCTACGTCGCCGCCGTGATGGCCACCCAGCTGTTCGGTGACGGCGTGCCGGACCGCTTCGGTAATCTCGGCAGCTCGCTGTTCACCCTGTTCCAGGTGATGACGACCGATGACTGGGCGAACGTCGCACGCGAGGCGATGGCGATCCAGCCGCTGGCCTGGATCTTCTTCATCGTGTACCTGCTGGTATCCACATTCGCGGTGCTGAACCTGTTCATCGCCGTGGTGGTCCGTGCGATGGAGGAGCAGGTCGCCAACGAGGTCAAGGCAGACGTTGCCCAGCGCCAGCGGGAAGACGCCGTCACCGCAGCAACCATCCTCGATGAGGTGCGCGCGCTACGCGCCGAGATCGCCGAGATGCGGGCACGGTCCTGATCCTTCGGCTGCGGCACACCGGGCACCACAGCACGGCACACCGTGCATGGCGACGCGACACACCGGGCACCCAAACCGGACACACTGGCAGAGGAAACAGAATCAGGGAGGCTGGCATGGTGACCGGTTACGAGTACAAGGTGATCGAACTTCGCGAGGGCTTGCTCGGCGGCAAGATGTCCGGTGGCAAGCTCGAGAAGATCCTCAACGAGGAGGCGGACAAGGGGTGGCAGCTCAAGGCCATCACCGCAGTCGAGGTGAAGGGACGGATCGGGCCTGGTGGTGTCGACGGCGTGCTCGTCACCTTGGAACGTCCGCGCGGCTGAAGCGTTCACACTCCTCAAAGACACCGGCCACGGGAAGACCTCATGGTTTCACCTACAGAAAACCGGCGCCGCAGCCGATGATGAGTGGGACACTGAGACCATGCTGAAGATCATCGGGGTACTACTCGTCGTCTGGCTGGCCGTG
>JBGSWT010000479.1:0-2064 GCA_041751815.1 Pseudonocardiaceae bacterium | reverse complement strand
ACCACGCACCCAATAGCCAAGATCGCAGCCCCCCGGACAGCCACCAAAGCCGCCCGCAACTCCGACAGGCATCACACAGCGTGACCATCGGGTGAAGCCGCGCCCGCTACCGCGAAACCGCTCATCTCCCTGGCATTGCTGGTCGACGACCCGAAGCCCGTCACCGGAGAAGCTCAGCACCACCACTGAGCGCCGCACGAAAGCCCAAGCCGCCATTCCCTGCCACCCGGCGGCCTGCGCCCACTGCGATGCCCGATCCATCCACCAGACCGCGCCCCGCAGATCCCCCGCCTCCACGCTCAGCCAGCTCAACGTTTCCGCGTAATACGCCTGCAGCACGCTGCACCGGTACCGGTACGCGTCGGCAACCCTGCGACGCAAACCGTCCAGAACAGCGACATTTCCTATCATACCGTCGATGAGCAGTTCAGGCGGCAGAGCGCGAGCGGCTTCTTTGAAACCGCGAAAAGAATCCTCGAAAAACCGTATGATCTCATCGTTGAACTCAATGCGATCCAGTGCCCGCTCGAACTCCTCCTGCGGGCCACAACTGACGATCCCGGCACCGAGGGCCGTCAGCGCCTCTCGGCGAGACAGGAGCATTGCGGCACCTCCCTGCGGCAGCTGTACCACGAACACATCTGTCGTGGGCACCTCGGACGCGGAGCTGTCCTTCGGCGTGCTGGCAGCGCCCCGCGCGAGGGATGCGACCACGCTACCCGTTCCGTAGATCCGGTCCAGCGCCTGCGCCAGCCACGGCTGCAACACCCGGTCCCCCGACTCGACATACGACAGCAGCGACAGTGAGCACTTCGTCTGTCGGGCCACCGCGACCATCGTCAGTCCACGCGCTGTCCGCAGCTGGGCCAGGACCGCACCGAGCCTGACATCACCCGCCACCTGGGATCACCCCCGTTGACCAAATTCCACACTCACACGCGATCACTCGACCGCCGGAAGTGCATCACACCATGCTGGCAGCCATGGCCCCAGCGCCGGGCTGGCCGCAAGCCGATGCCCACCCCGTAGACGCACCTCACCTCCGACCCAGGCTGGCCCCCGGCGCCGGATGCCGCCCGATGATGCCAGCTGGAAACGAGACGAGGAAGCAGATGAGCGAACCAGGCACCGACACCAGCGGTGTGAGCGAAACCAGCCTCGGGTACTGCACGTGCCCTGAGCGGCCGTGCCACCGACGGTGTGCTGCACGGCCGACGGGGCGGACAAGATCAACCGCGTGCGGCACGCAGGCCGCAGTGAGGGCCGGTGCCGGTGAAGACCCGTGGCCACCACACAGCGCAGTGCCGGACGCCGAGTTCACGTCTGATGTCCGTGTGATCGCGGCTAGTGACCCGCAGCTCCAGTCTGGAAGGGTGCCCGCGTGAACACGCTTCATGACGACACCGAAGTCGCCGCCCTGCGTGGCGCGATGATCGACGAGCTCCGGACGCTGGGAGCGATCCGTACCGACGGGATCGCCCGGGCTTTCGGGGCGGTGCCGCGGCATGTGTTCGTGCCCGGGGAGTCGTTGAAGGCTGCCTATGCCGCGAACAGCTCGGTGCTGTCCAAGCGCGACGAGCGCGGCGTCGTGCTGAGCACGGTGTCCGCCGCGCACATCCAGGCAGTCATGCTGGACCAGGCGCAGCTGTGTCCGGGGATGCGGGTTCTGGAGATCGGCTCGGGCGGCTACAACGCAGCGCTGATCGCCGAGCTCGTCGGCGACGACGGTGAGGTCACCACCGTCGACATCGACCCGGAGGCCATCGACCGCACACGAGCGTGCTTGGACACCGCCGGATACGGCCGTGTCAACACCGTGCTGGCCGACGCCGACGGCGGCGTCCCCGACCACGCCCCCTACGACCGAGTGATCGTGACGGCCCGGGCCTGGGACATCCCACCATCATGGACAGACCAGCTCGTCGAGGGCGGCCGGATCGTGGTCCCGCTGCGGTTACGCGGCCTGACCCGCTCGGTGGCGCTGGACCGGGTGGTCGAGGGGGCCGGCACGCGGTTGGTCGGCGACGACGTCCGGCTGTGCAGCTTCGTCCCGATGCAGGGCGC
>JBGSWT010000478.1:0-17097 GCA_041751815.1 Pseudonocardiaceae bacterium | reverse complement strand
CCTGCGGGCAGTAGCACGGAGTGGTCGGGCTGACGGCGAGAGCGGCCTCGTCGGTCGGGTAGCCGAACGGCATGTCGACCTTCTGCGTCGGATCGGCCAGGGTGCCGGACACCACCAGACCCGGCCGCACCCGCATGCCGCCCGCGCGGACCTTCTGCTCGAGCCCCCAGGTGCGAAGCAGCTCCATCGTGCGGGTGCTCACACCGGTGGCCTTCGGGAACGGGGACGTGCCGTCGTGCCGCTCGACCACCAGCACGTCCACTCCGTGGCGGGCGAGCATGGTGGCCGCGGTCAGACCGGCCGAACCGGCACCGACGATCAGGACGTCGCAGGTGTTGGAGTCGGATCGCATGCAACGCTCCTTCGCTGGCCGGCTCGGCACGGCCGAGGTCGAATAAGAGAGCGTTGTCTGCGGTCCGCTGATACGTGTGCGCCCCGACGAGCAGCAGGCAACCAAGCTGGACCTGGCACAGGGATCTGGCGAGCTGACCGACATTGGCGTACAGTTTATTGTACGTCCGCCTGAGGAGAGTTGCCGTGAAGACAATGAGCTATTCGGAGTCTCGCGCGCGTTACGCCGAGACGCTCGACTCCGTGGTCGATGACCGGGAGGAGGTCATCATCACCCGGGCGGGCCACGAGCCGGTGGTGATCGTCTCGCTGGACGACTACCAGTCCCTCAAGGAGATGGCTTATCTAGTCCGCAGCCCGGAGAACGCGCGCCGACTGCTCGCCTCGATCGACCGGCTCGAATCGGGCTCGGGCACCGCACATGATCTCGTCGAGTGAAGCTGGTCTGGGACGAGCTCGCCTGGGACGACTACCTGTGGTGGCAGACGCAAGACCGCAAGGTGCTGCGTCGGATCAATGCGCTTATCCAGGACATCGCCCGCAACGGCAATGAAGGGATAGGCAAACCGGAGGCGCTGCGGCACGCCTTCCAAGGCTACTGGTCCCGACGCATCACCGATGAGCACCGACTGGTGTACCGGATCGCGGAGGACGAGATCCGGATCGCCGCGTGCCGGTACCACTACAGCCGTTGACGGTGTCTCACCGCGTCGATCGGGCATCGGGCGGGTTGGTGGTGCGAAGGGCGTAGTACCAGGCGCTCACCCGGGAGCGAGCCGCAGTATCCGTCACACCGTCGAGCCTGGCACAGCAGCGGTCGGATCGGTCGGAACTGCAGCTGCGGTCCAGCACTGGAGCCCACAGCGAGCGGGGGCCAAGCACTTCCGGCTCGACTGTAAGCGACCGGACGGTAGCTGACATGTAGTAGGCAAATCCTCACACGAGTGGATGTCGTCGGCAGTTCAGTACCCACCGTTGCATTAGCAAGCTTCTATCGGTGGGATCGAGTACCGTAGCTTGAACGATAGGGGTGCAATGCTGACGTTGGGAGAAGTACATACAGGACTCTTGCGCAACCGTGCGTCAGTTACGCAGCATCTCGCCACGCAGGTGCTCAGCTTGCTGGCGGGCGAACGAGTACGCCGTTCCGAACGGCCCATCGTGCACGCCGTGTCGCCCGAGCTGCTCACTGGGGTCGATTGCCGGTTAGCAACATCGTCGGGCGCCCTGGTAAGAGGTATCGGTACGGCCATGTCGCGGGCAGCTATCACCGGTGGCCACGTACTGCAAGGGTCCACGTATGCCCAAGTTGTGAAGAGCGACGCCGATCGGCGGCTGCCGTGGTCCCACTACCTGTCCAGACCAGGGACCATCGAGACGCTTGGCAAGATGGATCGCGCGGACCTCGCTAGCGGCTTTCTCACCGCCAAGCAAGCGCAGGTAAGCCTCGACTTGGCAGCGATCAGCGGCCGGGTGATGGACACGGTGCAGCGGTCAGCAGGACTTGATCATACCCTGCCTTTCAAGATGGCGCGCACGCGGCTACGCTGGGTAGTTGCGGTCGACGCAGCGCAGCCCGCCGCCAGTAAAGCCAGGTTCACCATTAACAGCGCAACCGTACGGACATTGCGGTTGACGGTCGTTGAGAACGATCTCCCTGCCGCTGTCGAATTGTGTGAGGATCTGGCGCTACACGACTGGTTACTCACCGCGTTGCTGGAGATGATCGAACGTAGCCGGATTGGCGCCTGTCCACGCCCACAGGTGGTGGACAGGCTGCGGCCTGCCATTGACTACCTGCTTCATCTGTGGATGCCGGCAGCACGACTCACCGAATCCGTGCTGCCGCTGTGGGAAAGCCTGGAACGGCAACCCGGTTTCACTAAACAGTGGGACGCTTCGGTCAGCCGGATCCGAGATCAAGTGGCCTTGAGCACTATCGCGCAGTCGGGCGCCGCGGCCGACGGAAACGCGAGGAAAGCATGACCAAAAAGGACGAGGTCAGCCGCGTTCGATTCCGCACGAAGGTGATTCGAAAGATATTCGTCACCCTCCTGGTCGGCGGAATGGCGTACTACATCACTGATCTATCGAACCAATCTCAAACCTGGTCGCTGGCAGCCGGAGTATTCATCGGCGGGATCACTGTAGTTGTGCAGTTCTTGAGCGACTTCGAGAATCGCCTAGAGAAGGTAGAAGACGGACAGGAAGACCGTTCGGTAAAGATGCGGTCACTGATCGAGGAAGGGTTTGCCAAAACGAACGAGGCGACGGAACTCTTCCAAGCGGTGGAGGCGTCAGCACTGCAGACCGATGCGGTAACTCAATTAGTACGAAACTCCACCCATATCGCCCCTGATTCGCCGCCACTAGTCTACGAATTCGCGCAGTTCCAAATCAACCAGATGTCTCGGTTCCTGAAGGAGCTTGGCGAAGGTGGAGAAGTCTCTTATGACGGCGAGGACCGGGACTGGCTCCTCGGGCTCACCATGCAGTGCAAAAACACCATCGATGCCACCAGCTTGAGCACAGTCGATGCCGGTGGCAAGAGTTTTGACGGCGGACTGTGGACCAGTGACCTTGGCCAGCGCTATCTCGAACATCAGCGGGAGGCGACACGTCGGGGGGTCATCATCCGGCGGGTCTTCATCATTGACCGATCTGAACAGATCAGCGAAGAGTTCCTGCGCATCTGCCGCCAGCAGAAAGACCTAGGGATCAAGATAAGAGCGCTGAACCAATCAGACATTTCTGATTCTCTCAAGAATTCGCTGTTCGACTTCGTTATCTTTGACAGTGTCATCAGCTACCAGGTTACACCTGGGTCACGGGCTGAAGCCAATATGCCACCGATGATTGTGAACACCCATCTAGTGCTCCAGCAAGAACGATTGAAGGAACGGATGCGTCGATTCGAAGATCTCTGGGCCTCTGCCGATGAGAGCTTCTGCCAATGAGAATTAATTGGAGTCGTTTCAGGTTCATTTCTCACACGAGAGGTGAGCCCATGGCCTTAGGGAGATATCTATTGTGGCTGGTCGGCGCTGACTCCGGCAAAAACGTAGTCGATCCGATCGACGAGCTCCAGCGAAAGCTCGATGCCTTCGCTTCGACTGCGAGTCATCACTTGGTCGAGCACATCGCGATCGACCGCTGTCTGACTGAGAATCGCGCGTACGGCATGTTCGATGGGCAAAAACCGTGTCGAGAGGACTGATAATGTTCGATACGCGCTGAACGGCGCGGCGGTCGGGTTCAGCTGGGTTACCGCTGGGAGCTCATCCCAGTCGTCAGGAAATGCGCCTTCCCATCGCTGTGTCGCCGCGACGCCCTCGCCGTCGTGACGGAGCATTCCTAGCCGGAGCAACTGCCACACCGCCGCCAGAAACGGGCACGACCATGTCCTCCGGTCGTTACTCTCGTCCCTGTCCCACAGTTCCACGTCGAGAAAGATCGAGTGCCGACGGGCTGCGTTCTGGATCGGTGGTTTCCACCGCGGGATCGCGTCCATGGCCTCGGCGGCGCCGCTCGCTGGTGACCGCTGACCATTACAGAGCCATCCCACCTCGGCGGGCGGTGGCCGGGAGCCATTGGTATCGGGAGGTGGATCGGCGACCAGGCGATCCACAACCAGACGTGCCAGCGCCACACCGTCGGCGTCGGCACATCCGGACTCGCGGGCCAGATAGTCAATCTCCAGACCGGCCTCACGGGCGGCGCCCATCAGCTCAGGCACAAGCTCAGCGGGCGAACTGAATCGCGTGAAGTAGTCATCGACCAAGAAACATGTGCTGATGCGAGCTCGCGTCCGTCGGCCTTCCTGACCGTACCGGCCCTGCTGAGCGCGCTGGCTTTGCAGGCTGTCAGCACAGGCTTGACGTGCCGCGTTCGCCCACGGAGCGACCTGCTTAAAACACTGCCGCAGATGCTGCAGACCGGCGGCAAAGTCCTCCATGTACAGGTGACCAAGTTCTATCGACAGATGAGCGAGTGGAACGGATGCCACCCGGCGCTCTGCGGACTCCTCGCGAAAGACCGCATCTGCCGACGTCACAGACCCTCCCACGCAGTATCGTCCACCAACCGCTTGGCGAGAGTCTCGAACGCATCGACAGTGTCCCGGTTCGCGATCTGATGTGCGTAGACGTCGTTATCGGAGATCAACTGTTCACGCCACTGAAGTACCGGATCGAGAGGCACCTTGCCCAGCATTGCGGTGCGGCCAAGCTTGTGTTGCCCAGCCAACTCCTGGAGATCCTGGTTGACCTCCCGCAGCCAAGCCACCTGCGCTGGACGCAGCCCGGCGAGCTCCGCGGAGTTAGGGTCGACAACCGCTGTCCGGACGAAGCGGATGGAGTCGCTCAGCGCGCGCTGGTCATGACCTCGGGTAACCCCTATCTCGAGGATGCCTCGGCCGCCGTAGACCAGACCGGCCGCGGCGATGATGTGCTGCCGAGTCCAACGGTGGAACACTAGCCAGCGGCTGATCACTGACCGCAGCTCTGGTTCGGCCGTGGCCGCGAGCACCATCTCGGTGGCGTACGTACGCCCGGCGCTAAGGTCGATCAGGCACAGCTCGAACTCCTCGTCTAGCCTGAGGAAAAGGCTGACACATCGCTGCACGACGTCCCGGGTGGACGACAAGTCTCCGCCGCCTGCGTCGCCAGGAAGCAGCACCAGCCGACCTGCGCCCGGAGGCCGATTGCGTAAGCTCGTGCGGTCCGACTCCGACCAGACGTCGAGCTGTTCCGGCTCGTTAAGCTTGCCCTGCAGATACGAATGCAGCCCACCTTTGAGGGTTCCGCGGGCTGCCGCAGGGATGTTGAAGATTGTGCCCACCGTCGGGGAGCCGAAATCGAAGTCGAGATAGCAGACGTCGCTACCCTGAAGTGCCCGTCGGTACAGGACGTTGCTGCTCGTTACCGAGCGCCCGGTGCCACCTTTATCAGAAGTCGCGAAGACCAGCATCGTCAGGGCGCTCCGGTCACATCTTGGCGAGCCGCCGCCAACCGGTCGAGATCGCGCAGCACCTCGCTGGCGAGGACCGTGGCGCTGCCCGGACGATCGGCCAGGATCTCTCGAGCGCGCCGCAAGTTCGCACGAACCGACTGCAAAGCCGATCGCATCGAAGGGCCAGCCTCCCCTGACCAGCTCAGGAGCTCGCGGTCGAAGAGGTGGTCTGCCTCGTTGAGCAAGTCGGTGGCCATATCGGTCAGGCGCGTGCTGCGCAACGGCGCGCGGCCGGCCATGTTTACCGCCGCGACCAGACATTCGACCACACGCTCGGTGTGGTACCACGATTGCAGCTCATGACGGACGCTTACTCTGTCGAAAACCTCGCCTGGTTGATCCCAGAGATGTCGACCCGGACCGTCGTGGAGCCGCCGCCGGAGTAGGTGCTCCCACACGTCGTCGGCGAGCGCGAGGAGGCGGCCACGCAGGTCGGTGTCACCCAGCAGCTCCACAATCCGGACCGTGCGCTTCAACAGCAGCGGCGCGAAGTTGGAGACCACCCAGCCGATGGGATACTCACCGGCCTCTTCGCTGCCACCCAACCGAATCCGTAAGCCGGGTGCGTGTAGTTGGACCGCCGGGTCATCGCGTAGCGGCCGCCGAGTGATCCGACTCCGGCTGGCCAACTCCTCCAGAACACGACCGACGCGGCCGAGATCCGCGTCGGATCCCCGGCGTTCCACCAGATCTTGCACCACAATCGACGAAACCAGCAAACTGAAGTAGTCGGACTCCTCGTCGTCCGTAGTACGCCAGGGAATATCTTCTAGGGGCCAGCGATCGGCGCCAAGGCTCGCGATAGTCGACCAATACGACTGGGTGAGATCCCATCGACGCTGGAGTGCATTCGCAAGCCGCAACTGCTCCTCACTGAGCAGGCCCAGGACTCGAGTGCGCGTGGAGAACAGGTCCGCAATACCGTCCAAGGCTACGACCGTAAAATACAGATACGGAGCGGCCTGGGCGACGCCGTCGGGCTGCGGTCCAATCTCTTCTGTCGTCTTGATGTGAGGAGCGTCCTTGATAATCCCCCACGACCAACCACACTCGAAAAGCCGGTTGGGATTTTCGATGTCAGTGGTCTGCTCCAAACCGAAGGTCAGGTCGCGTAGCCCGGCCCTGTTCGCCACCAGCGCGCGCTGCAGCTTTTCAACGATCCGGCGCTCAGGCAACCCACTCTGATTTATCACGCGACACAATGTGCGGCCTGCGGTAGAGTTGGCATCGAAAACGTTGACGCTGAAGCTGCGAAGCAAGCCGACCATCGCCGCCGAGAGCCGAGTGCTCGCCAGCGCTTCGAGCTTGTCGACCTCTTGGCGAAGGTCTTCCCGGCGGATCACATTGCGAAAGATGCGGCTAAAACCAATCGTCGCCAGCGTCAGTGTGATCGACATCGAGAACGAGTCGACGACATCGAGGTTTCGTTGACCAAGGCTCGGCGCCGTGCCTGATACATGTGGGGCGAAATAATCTTCACCGGAGAAGATTGGTGTCCCGCGGTCCCCTGTATACCGCTCCATGTACTCGGTCGCGACCTTGATGAGCAGCCTGGGAATGTCGGTGCTGTCGCCGAGAACTGCGAGTGCATCGAGGATGTCGTCGGCGGTCTCGTCGGGGCGTTCCAGTCGGAACGATGGATATACCGTAGCGGGATACATGATACAAAGCAACTGCTCCGCATCACTGATCGAGTTAGTTCGGTCGCGACCGCCCCATACCCATTTACCGTCTTGAAAAGATGTGTTGGCGACCGCTCGCCAAACATCTAGCAGCTGCTGCCGCGGCTGGATTTTCATCGGTCATCTTTGCCATTCTGACACAACTTTGCTCGAACCCTTCCGGTGGCAAGGAGCATACCGTCGTAACCTTCGCGCAGCGGATTTCTGGTCTTGCCTAAACGATGGATCTTGAGGTCCTCCGTCTCGTCCGCCAGACAGTTTTCCACTTTATCCTTATCGATAGCGACCGCAGGAAACCGGTGCGTGCCCACATCGTATCCCAGGGAGTTTTCCATAAAAGCGGCCGCGAACGGCGCACCGGGCCGCAACGACCTGACGAAGCTATCTAGCGCGGTACGGAACTCCGATAGGGCAGATGAAATTGATTCCGCGACAAAGAATATCGTACCAATGTCCCACCGCGATTCGGGCAGGTTAAAGATGCTGCCTCTCTCGACGCGGGCGGCGGCAGCCAGCGCCTCTCGCGGAGAATCAAACGACCTGTAGGCCGACTCCTTGACCAGAAGGCTCCACCAAGGATCCCAGGACGGCGAGTAAGACTGGATCTCGCGTCGCAGCCATGCGACATTGGAGGCAGCGTACTCATAAAGTGTGATCTCGTCGCAGAACGGCAGCATGGTCAGTGCTGGGTAAAGGTTGGTGCCAGCACCGACGTCGATGCCGTGTCTATGGCTCGACAAGTCGAGTGTCGCGAAAAAATCACGGACGAACTCCACAATCTGCCGGTCGTCGTCGCGCAGCTTTTTGTAGTTGCGGTCGAAGTACCAGTTGGAATCGAATTCGTCCCATAGGCAGTGGCTGTTGAGTTCCAAGAATGGCTGCCGGAAAGATTGAGGACTCAAAGCCGCTGACTCGGTGCCGTCAACAGCCGCCAATGTTGCGTCGTGAGGTATCCGTCGCTTTGTTATCTCAATGCCTCCTCCCGGGTGGTGGTGAGTCTCTGCGCGGTGGACTGTAACAGCCCGATGCCAGTCCACGCCAAAATGTGGTCCACTGATCGCAGCCGGAAGCCGTCGCTCTCTGTAGCATATTGCACGTCGGCGTGCGGGGTAAACCACTTCATGCTTACGGAGTGTAGCAAAACGTCTCGATACATCTAGCGTACGGAGCCTACACCTGCGAAAGTAGCCAAAGAATGCCTCGTTGGAGGTATTCACTAAAGGGTGGGCGTGGGCATCCCGGCATTCCTCGATCAAGACCCGTCCTCCTGCCTCGCCAACTGGGTGATCAGCTCGTACAGCTGCGTGATCCACGTGCTCCTTCGGGCAGCCGGGCCAGCGGAAGGGTCATGCAGCGCACACCGCCACCCACCTTGGTGATCTCGTCGAGCTGAACCGTGATACACCGGAACCCACGGGTCGCGAGGGCATTCTGTAAGCGGTCATGCCGGGCGTCCAGCATGACCGTTTCTCGATCCAGAACAAGTATATTTGCCGCCTGTTCGGCGAACTCATCGTCAGTGACCTCGATCCACTCGACTTCACGCAGCGACTTCGGCAAATCACCGACGATGGAGGGCCGGTGGAGCACTCCAACGTCCCGACTCAGCAAGTTCATAGCCACATCGAGGTGAAGCACGCCAGCCGCGAGCCGGATCGGAGTGACCTTGTGTGTCCCAATTAGCAGATCACCCAAGCTTGCGCACCCGCTCTCGGTTGTTCGCTCGCCAAGCCCAACGAACACCTCGTCTGGCGTTACGGTGATGTCGCCGCCTTCCAGCTGACCAGCCGCGACGGTAACAACGGACTCCGCGACCAACGCAGACCCGAGCACAGCTGGTTCCGACCTGCGCACGGGTCGCGCCATACGTCCGAAGATCAGACGAGAACCGATCACCACGGCAGCATCACGCACGTTGAACTGAAACGGCAGATCTAATGTGGGCTCAACATCGACGACCTGAACTCCTGCGGCGGTGAGTACACGAACGACGTTAGCGTGCTGGTCAACCAGCACACTCACGGACGGTTGGCCTTCGGTGCCGTAGAAGCGACGCTGGGTCGAGTTGATGGGTTCAGCCAGGACAAAGCACTCCGGCCGAACCACGGCAACCACCGTAAGGCGATCCCACTCCGCCTCGACGCGCAGTGCGCGGGGCACCGCTACCAAGCCAACCTCCTCGCATACCCCGTCACGTCCGCAATCTCGGAGGAAACAGAGATTCCTCATCGCTGACGCGGAGCCTTAGGCAACCGCCTGCGCCCGTTGCGCTGCGGTAAGCACACGGCAGCGTCAGACGGTGAAGCCCAGTGCGCGCAGTTGTTCCCGGCCGTCCTCGGTGATCTTGTCCGGTCCCCAGGGCGGAATCCACACCCAGTTGATCCGCACGTCGTCGACCAGTCCCCCACCAGGGCCAGCGGTCAGCGCAGCGCGGGTCTGGTCCTCGATGACGTCGGTCAACGGGCACGCCGCCGAGGTCAGCGTCATGTCCACGATGGCGATGTTGCCCTCGTCGACTCGGATGTCATAGACCAAACCGAGGTCAACCACGTTGATGCCCAGCTCCGGGTCGACCACATCACGCATGGCTTCCTCGAGGTCGTCGACATCAGCCAGCTGACCGTCTGTACGGGGCTCCGGGACCTGAGGCATCCCGGCCGCTCCGCGTTGCACCTCATGATCCTCGTTCAGGCTCATTGTGCCTCCGCTCGCTTGGCGCCGTTGTCTTCAGCGCTGGCCTCCACCCGGCCGACGGCATCCTTGAACGCCATCCAACCCAACAAGGCGCACTTCACCCGGGCCGGGTAGCGGGCCACGCCGGCGAAGGCGACCGCGTCCTGGAGAACGTCCTCGTCGGGCTCCACCTGGCCGCGGCTCTGCACCATCTCCATGAACGCGTCCATGGTGGAAGTCGACTCGGCGACGGTCCGGCCGACCACCAGATCGGTGAGCACCGATGTCGCCGCCTGGCTGATCGAGCAACCCATTGCCTCGTAGGACACGTCAGCCACCCGGTCGCCGTCCAACGCGACTCGCAAGGTCACCTCATCGCCGCAGGTGGGGTTGATCTGAAACGACTCGGCGTCGAATGGCTCGCGAAGGCCGTGCCGGTGCGGGTTGCGATAGTGATCCAGGATGATCTCCTGGTACATCTGCTCCAGTTTCATGCCGACACCCGGAAGAAACGGCGCACCTCGTGCACACCGGCCAGTAGCGCCTCAACCTCGGCGGGCGTGTTGTACACCGCGAAACTCGCCCGCACCGTCGCGGAGATACCGAACCGGCGATGCAACGGCCAGGCGCAGTGGTGCCCGACCCGCACCGCGATCCCCAGGTCGTCGAGTACCTGCCCTGCGTCGTGCGCATGCACGTCGTCGAGGATGAAGGACACCGCGCCACCGCGCTGTTCGGTGTCGGTGGGACCGATGACTCGCAAGCCGCTGAATTCCGACAGACCGGCCAGAGTCTGTTCGGTCAAGACGCGCTCATGCTCGGCGATCCGATCCATGCCCACCGCCGACAAGTAGTCCACTGCCGCGCCCAGGCCGACCGCTTGGGAGGTCATCGGGACACCGGCCTCGAAGCGCTGCGGAGGCGGGGCGTAGGTAGAACCTTCCATCTTCACCAGCTCGATCATCGACCCGCCGGTGAGAAACGGCGGCAACACCTCGAGCAGTTCCCGGCGGCCGTAGAGCACGCCGACCCCGGACGGCCCCAGCATCTTGTGCCCGGAGAACACCGCGAAATCGACGTCCAGCGCGGCGAAGTCGACCGGACTGTGCGGCACCGACTGGCAGGCGTCCAGCACGGTCAGCGCACCGACCTGGCGAGCCCGGCGGACCAGCTCCGCGACCGGGGGGGCGGTACCCATCACGTTGGACTGGTGGGTGAAAGCCACCACCTTCGTGCGCTCGGACAGTTCCAGCGAATCCAGGTCCAACCGGCCGCCGTCGGTCACCTGATACCAGCGCAGCGTCGCGCCGGTGCGCCGGCACAACTCCTGCCAGGGCACCAGATTGGCGTGGTGCTCCATCTCGGTCACCACGATCTCGTCGCCCGGCGACACAGCGAAGCGTTGGGCAGCCCCTCCGGCGACCGCCGAGTTGCTCAGCGCGTAGGCGACCAGGTTGATCCCCTCGGTGGCGTTCTTGGTGAACACCACCTCGCTGGGCTGGATACCGACGAACGCGGCAATCCTGGCCCGCGCGGACTCGTAGGCGTCCGTGGCCTCCTCGGCGAGCTGATGCGCCCCACGGTGCACGGCCGCGTTGTGCTGTTCGAGGAAAGCACGCTCGGCGTCGAGCACCTGCCTGGGCCGCTGCGACGTGGCGCCGGAGTCCAGGTACACCAGCGGTCGATCCTCCCGCACCGTGCGGGACAGGATCGGGAAGTCGGCGCGGATCTTCTCCAGCTCACTGGCCGTGAGTGGCCCAGAAGTCAGCTCAGCCACGATAGTCACCCCCTGTCACACCCTGACGGTGAAGCGCTCATAGCCGCCGGACTCCAGCTCCTCCGCAAGCTCCGGCCCGCCGGATTCCACGATCCGCCCACCTGCGAACACGTGCACGTGGTCGGGCGTGATGTGTCGGAGGATCCGGGTGTAGTGGGTGATCAGCAGCACGCCGACGTCCCCGCTGGCCCGATACCGGTTCACACCCTCGGATACCACCCGCAACGCATCCACGTCCAGACCCGAATCGGTCTCGTCCAGTACCGCGATCTTGGGCTTGAGCAGGGACAGCTGCAGGATCTCGAAACGTTTCTTCTCGCCGCCGGAGAAACCCTCATTCACGTTGCGCTCGGCGAAGGACGGCTCGATGTCCAGATCGGACATCGCCGCCTTGACCTCCTTGACCCAGGTGCGCAGCTTCGGCGCCTCGCCGCGGATCGCGGTGGCGGCGGTGCGCAGGAAGTTCGTCATCGACACGCCAGGCACCTCGACCGGGTACTGCATGGCCAGGAACAGACCCGCTCGGGCGCGTTCGTCCACCGGCATCGTGAGCACGTTAACGCCGTCGAGCAGTACCTGTCCCGAGGTGACCTGGTATTTGGGGTGCCCGGCGATCGAGTAGGCCAATGTGGACTTGCCCGACCCGTTCGGGCCCATCATCGCGTGGGTCTCCCCTGCCCGGACTGTCAGGTCGACGCCGCGCAGGATCTCCTTGTCGGGAGTCTGTTCGTCGTCGGCGCGGACCGCGACGTGCAGGTCCTTGATCTCCAGAGTGGCCATCGGTGTGTTCTCAGCTCCTGCTAGCGGTTAGTTGGGCTTGTCGGATCGACGTATACGTCCTCACCGTCGATCGTCACGGCGTAGGTGTCCACCGGTTCGGAGGCCGGTGGTGAGGACGGTTCCCCCGAGCACAGGTCGAAGCATGACCCGTGCAGCCAGCACTCCAGGCCCTTTCGGGTCACCTCGCCTTCGGACAGCGCGATCTCGGCATGCGAGCAGACGTCGGCCAGCGCGTACACCTGCTCGCCCTGGCGGACCAGCACCACCGGGGCGCCGGCAACGTCGAAGCCGGCGGGCAGGTCCTCCTTGAGGTCATTGAGGCTGCAGACCCGCACTGCGGTCATACCCCCAACGCCTCCAGTTCAGCCTCGATCGCCGCCTCGAGCCGCTCGCGTACCTGCGGGACAGTGATCTTCTGCAGGATCTCACCGAAGAAGCCTCGGACGATCAGCCGGCGGGCCAGCTCAGCCGGGATACCCCGGGAGGTCAGGTAGAAAAGCTGCTCGTCATCGAAGCGTCCCGTGGTGCTGGCGTGCCCGGCGCCGACGATCTCCCCGGTCTCGATCTCCAGGTTGGGCACCGAGTCGGCCCGCGCGCCGTCGTTGAGCACCAGGTTACGGTTGACCTCGAAGGTTTGGGTGCCCTCCGCGGCGGCCTGGATGAGCACGTCTCCGATCCACACGGTGTGCGCATCGGGTTCGCCAGGACTGCCTTGCAGCGCGCCCTTGTAGGCGACGTTGGACCGGCAATGTGGAACAGCGTGGTCGACTAGCAACCGGTGTTCCAGGTGCTGCCCGGCGTCGGCGAAGTACAGGCCGAGCAGTTCGGCGTCGCCGCCGGGCTCGGTAAACGTCACCGTCGGGGATTGCCGAACCAGATCGCCACCGAGGCTTACGGTGATTGCCCTCAGCACCGCGTCGCGGTTCAGCCGGATGTGCTGTGCGGCGACGTGTACTGCGTCGTCAGCCCAGTCCTGAACGCTGACCAGGGTCAGCCGGGCACCGTCGGCAACGACCAGTTCGACGTTTTCCGCGTAGGTGCCACTGCCGCGGTAGTCAAGCACTACCACGGCCTCGGCGAATGGTTCCAGCCGCAGCTGCAGGTGCCCGTAGGCGACCTCATCCGGGCCCGGGCCGGTAACCGTGATCATCACCGGCTGCTCGATCCGAGTTTCCGGCGCCACGGTGACGACGGTGGCTCGCTCCACGGCGCTCCAGGCCTGCGCAGCGACCCGATCCGCCGGGACGCCGCCCTGTCCCAGCCGCGGATCTTGGCGGTCCACTTCCTCGACAGCAACCCCGTCGGCCGGCGCCACGATGACTGTCGCAACGCCGGTGGCAGGAACACCCTCGTGCAGACCGCGCAGCCGCCGCAATGGAGTGAACCGCCACACCTCCTCCCGGCCACTGGGCACCTCGAAAGCGTCCACGTCATAGGAGGTGAACCGCTGTCCTCGAGAGACCATCGGCACACTGGGTTGCCCAGTGTCGGCGCCGTGCTCGTGCGCGATCAGACCCTGCCCGGCAGCTCGGTCAGTAGTAGCCGTCATCTCAGCCGACGGCTCCTTCCATCTGCAGCTCGATCAGGCGGTTGAGTTCCAATGCGTACTCCATCGGCAGTTCACGGGCGATCGGCTCGATGAACCCGCGCACGATCATGGCCATCGCCGCGTCCTCAGTCAGCCCGCGGCTCATCAGATAGAACAGCTGATCATCGCTGATCTTAGAGACGGTGGCCTCGTGACCCATCGACACGTCGTCCTCGCGGATGTCGACGTAGGGATAGGTGTCCGACCGGCTGATCTGGTCGACCAGCAGGGCGTCGCACTTCACCGTGGAGCGGGAGTGGTGGCTACCCTCGTTGACCTGCACCAGCCCGCGGTAGGAGGTGCGGCCGCCGCCGCGGGCCACTGACTTGGAGACGATCGTGCTCGACGTGTGCGGTGCGGCGTGCACCATCTTCGCACCGGCGTCCTGGTGCTGCCCCTCCCCGGCACAGGCCACTGAGAGCACCTCGCCCTTGGCGTGTTCACCGATCAGCCACACCGACGGGTACTTCATGGTGACCTTGGAACCGAGGTTGCCGTCGATCCACTCCATGGTCGCGCCCTCGGCGGCGGTGGCTCGCTTGGTGACCAGGTTGTAGACGTTGTTCGACCAGTTCTGGATCGTGGTGTAGCGGCAGCGACCGCCCTTCTTGACGATGATCTCGACGACCGCGGAGTGCAACGAGTCGGACTTGTAGATCGGCGCGGTACAGCCTTCGACGTAGTGCACGTAAGCGCCCTCGTCAACAATGATCAGGGTCCGCTCGAACTGGCCCATGTTCTCGGTGTTGATCCGGAAGTAGGCCTGCAACGGGATGTCAACCTGCACGCCAGGCGGCACGTAGATGAACGACCCGCCGGACCACACCGCGGTATTCAACGCGGCGAACTTATTGTCACCAGCTGGTATCACACTGGCGAAGTACTGCCGAAAGAGTTCCGGCTGCTCGCGCAATGCGGTATCGGTGTCCAGGAACAGGACACCCAGCTCCTCCAGATCCTCACGGATCTTGTGGTAGACGACCTCGGACTCGTACTGTGCGGCCACGCCGGCCACCAGCCGGGCTTTCTCTGCTTCGGGGATGCCCAGCCGATCGTAGGTGGCCTTGATGTCCTCGGGTAATTCCTCCCAGGACGTGGCCTGCTTCTCGGTCGACCGGACGAAGTACTTGATGTTGTCGAAGTCGATCCCGGATAGGTCGGCACCCCAATGCGGCATCGGCTTGCGCCGGAACAGGCGCAACGCCTTCAGCCGAGTCTCCAGCATCCACTCCGGCTCGTTCTTCTTGGCCGAGATGTCCCGGACCACAGCTTCGGACAGACCGCGCTGCGCGCTGGAGCCGGCGGCATCAGAGTCAGCCCAGCCGTACTCATAGCGGCCCAGGCTGGAAAGCGTTTCCTCCTGCGTGAGCGGTGCGGTCGGGATTCTCTGGGCTCGAACATCCTGCTCGGGAGCAGTTGTCATGCTTGAGAGCCTCCATCCGGGTGCGTGGTGGTGGGGATGTTGGGAACAGTGGAGCGGGCACCGTGCGGCACGCGGGCCTCGGGAACGTGTGTCGTGCATACCGCGTCGCCCCGGGCGATGGTGGCCAGCCGCTGCACATGGACACCAAGCATGTCGGCGAAAGCCGCTGTCTCGGCTTCGCACAATTGGGGAAATTCCGCGGCGACGTGCGAGACCGGGCAGTGGTGCTGGCACAGCTGCGCACCGGCACCGACGTGCTCAGCTGACGCAGCGTAACCCTCTGCGCTCAGCGCGATCGCCAAGAGCTGCGCCCTAGCGACCGGGTCGGGCGCAGCGACCACCTTGGCCCGGTGCCGATCGACCAGGTTTGCCACTCGGCGTTCGGCGAACGAGCGGACTGCCTGCTCGCCGTCACGCTCGCCCAGAAAGCGCAGTGCGTCCACTGCCAGGTCGTCATAGGTGTGCTCGAACCGCGCCCGACCGGCGTCGGTGAGCAGGAACGACTTGGCCGGACGACCACGTCCGCGGGGACCCAGGCGTGGCGCCGAGCGGTAGCTGGCCTGCCCGTCAGCGAGCAGTGCGTCCAGGTGGCGGCGCACCGCAGCAGGGCTCAGTCCCAGCGAGTCGGCAACCTGCGCGGCTGTCACTGGACCGTGCTCCAGCAACATCCGTGCCACCGACTCGCGAGTGCGACGGTCGGTCCCGACGTTTTTCACAACGTCCATGTTACTTATTTCCGCGGTAGGCGCAAAGGGCCAGTGTGTGTGCTGCGTCGCGGGTTCCATCACGGGGTGCCGTGGTCGCACCGATACCCTTCGCGGCGTGGTGGCCGGGAAGGTGCGTGGTGTCGGTTTCCGTCCCGGGGCCGCCAAGTCCGCGCCGGACATCCTGGACAGTGTCCGCTCTGGAGCCCCCGCTGGGGGGCCGTCCGGCAGCACCGGCCTGAGTCTGACCGAGGCCCGCCAACTCGACACGGTGCGCCAGTTCGGCATCCTCGGCGCGCTGCTCATGGGACTGGGTTCGCTCGGTGCGGGTACGGCTCCGGTGCTGGGCAATCCGGTGGTCGGTCTCCCCCTGTTGGGCCTTTTCACCCGGATGCCCACAGCATCGCTGGCTGTTGCCTACACCGGCATTGCCATGGTGGTGCTGGCCTGGTTGTGGCTAGGTGCATTGGTCACACCCGGACGTGCCCGACTGATCCCCCGTGCCCAGCTGAACCGCACGATGATCATGTGGGCGGTGCCGCTGCTGGTCGCCCCACCGATGTTCAGCCGCGACGTCTACAGCTACCTGGCGCAGAGCGCGATGGTCAACCGCGGGCTGGACCCCTACGTGCTCGGCCCGGCCGACGCATTGGGTGTGGATCATCCGCTGGTCCGCGGCATCCCGACGATCTGGCGCAACACGGTGGCCCCCTACGGCCCGCTGTTTCTCACCCTGGGCCGGCCGATCGACTCGATCGCAGGCGACCACGTCGTACTCGGCACGTTGCTGCACCGCACCCTCGCGGTGGTCGGCCTGGTGATGATCGTCTGGGCGCTGCCCCGCCTTGCCCGCCGGGTGGGCGTGTCGCCGGTGTTCGCGTTGTGGCTCGGTGTCGCCAATCCATTGGTGTTGTTTCACCTAGTCAGTGGGGCGCACAACGACGCGTTGATGATCGGGTTGATGCTGGTGGGACTGGAGCTGGCGCTGCGCCAGCCAGCGGTGGGCCGACTAGCAGTGCACCCGTCCCTGCTCGGCGGCACGGCGCTCATCGCGGCCGCGGCGCAGGTGAAGGTCCCCGCCGCGGTGGCGCTCGGGTTTGTCACCGTGT
>JBGSWT010000477.1:0-3684 GCA_041751815.1 Pseudonocardiaceae bacterium | reverse complement strand
AGCCGATGAGCCGGGTCCACATCCCGCGCCGGCCCGTTCGCCGGTTTCGTCGGCCACCGAGCACGGATGTGTCACGCACCGCAATGCAGCCCGGACACGGCGGACCTGCCGGGCAGGCCAGCACGCCGCCCATACCCGGCGCCCGCACAGCCCCGTGTACCGGCCTGCATTGCCGATGGTCATCATGTCCTCGGCCACCAGGTGCTCTAGACCGTCGTGAGCACTGGTCGCCGGCAGCACCACCACCCGTCCCTGGTCATCGTCGGCGCCGGTCAGCTCTGCCATGCCCAGTCTCCGATGACCACAGTGATCAGGCAGCGCGGCAGGTCGTTGAAGAGAGCACGGCGAGGGCGGGGGGTACTCCCCTGCCCTCGCCGTGCTCCGCGGCCGGCCGTCCCGCCTGGGGGGAGTCACCGCTGCGGAGAGCGGAGGCAAGACGGCCCGGGATCTGGCGGCGTGTGGTCTGGTGAGCAATCGGGCTCGTGCCGGGCAGCGCACCCGTCGCCGGCTGCCGTGTCATGCCTCGCTCCACTCCTGTCCTCCAGGGGTGGCGGTGTCGCCAAGCGCGGTGGCCTCAGCGGGCCAGCCACGGCGGTCTGCTGTGGCGTGATCACCTTCGCGGCGCTCCGCCGACGTGGGCAGGCCAGACCGGCTGTCGGCCGTTGCCCTCTGTTGCCGTCTGCGCTCCAGACGTCACCATCTCGGTCCAGAGGGATCTACGGTGGGCCGACCAACCAGAGGGGAATGAGTGCGGTGAGCGAGCAGGAGCCGACCCGGACGCGGCTGGCGCAGCTGCTAAGGCAGCAATACCTCACGCTGGAGGAGTTCCGGAAGAACTACCAGCGGCCGTCATTTCCCTGACGAGGGCCACGGTCTGCGCCACACCAACAGCTTCCACCGCGCGCTCGAAGCCGAGCTCACCCTCCACCGGGCCGCGCTGAATCGCAGGAGCTGACCCGCCTGAACAGCCGATCGACTCGACGAATGACACCTGCGCTACAGATCTGAGCCGTTTTGATCAGCACCGGCCAGAGAGCTGGAAGGGCGGTTCCAGATCTTCGAACATCGGGAAATGCTTGATGTTGAGCGTTGCGAGCTCGAGCTCGTGAACCAGGACTGTAGCCGCGATCAGGTAGTCGACCAGCCCAATAGCGGAGTGCGAGCGCGGTAACGCCGGCGAAGTTTTCCCGCGCGATGAGGGATCGGCTCGGTTAGCGGAAGCGGTCATAACGAGTTGAGCAATCGGGTAATCTCTCGTCCTTCCGGGGAGCGCATGCCGCCGACGATCTCGGCGGTTCATGACAACACTGACCGCGACCCGGCCGGTCTGCGTGCGAGTGTGCCGCAGCCAGCCCCGCGCAACATTGATCGCGGCCAAGTCGTCGGGGACATCGTCGCTCGCTCAGCAGCGCCTGGTCGATGAGCCGACGGACCAACTCGGCTGCCGAAGTGCCCCGGCAGCGACGCGAGCAGTGAGATCGGACCGCCAGGGCCATTATGAGAGGCGCGCATCCGGCGCAGACCTCGCGAACCGTTCAGGAGAACCGAGCGGTCAGTAGTCCGATCAGTACTCAGAGTGGCCGGAGCGGTCTACCTCACTCAGTCAGGCCTGTGCGATTGATATACTGATCGCTAGCCTCAGCCTAGCCAACTATCCCGAGCGGGAAGCGGGCAAAGGGAAGGGACGACCGTGCAGAAGATTCTCGATGCCATCCTCAACGGCGACGTCGATACCATGGGCTCGCTGCCGGTACCGGAAAGCTACCGGGGAATTACGGTCCACGCTGACGAGGCCGACATGTTCGCCGGACTGCCCAGCCGCGACAAGGATCCACGCCAGTCCCTGCATCTGGACGAGGTACCCGTACCCGAGCTGGGGCCAGGCGAAGCCCTGGTCGCCGTCATGGCCAGCGCGATCAATTACAACACCGTGTGGACGTCGATCTTCGAGCCGCTGCCCACCTTCAGCTTTCTCAAGCGCTATGGCCGCACCTCCCCGTTGGCCTCCCGGCATGACCTGCCTTACCACGTGGTCGGGTCGGATCTGGCCGGCGTGGTGCTGCGCACCGGGGCTGGGGTGAACACCTGGAGACCGGGCGACGAGGTGGTCGCCCACTGCCTGTCCGTCGAGCTGGAGCATCCAGACGGGCACAACGACACGATGCTCGACCCCGAACAGCGCATCTGGGGATTCGAGACGAACTTCGGCGGCCTGGCCGAGCTGGCATTGGTCAAGTCCAACCAGCTGATGCCCAAGCCGGGGCACCTCACCTGGGAGGAAGCTGCGAGCCCGGGCCTGGTCAACTCCACTGCGTACCGGCAGCTGGTCTCCCGTAACGGCGCGGACATGAAGCAGGGTGACACGGTGCTCATCTGGGGCGCCTCGGGTGGGTTGGGCTCGTACGCCACGCAAATGGCGCTGGGCGGTGGCGGCACCCCGGTGTGCGTGGTCTCCAGTACCCAGAAGGCCGAAATCTGCCGACGAATGGGTGCCGATCTGGTCATCGACCGCAGCGCTGAGGGTTACAAATTCTGGAAGGACGAGCACAACCAGGACCCGAAGGAGTGGAAGCGCTTCGGCGCGAGAATCCGCGAGCTCACCGGCGGTGATGACCCTGACATCGTCTTCGAGCACCCGGGGCGAGAGACCTTCGGCGCCAGCGTCTACGTCGCCAAGAGGGGCGGCACGATCGTCAGCTGCGCCTCGACCTCCGGCTACAACCACACCTACGACAACCGCTACCTCTGGATGAACCTCAAACGGATTGTCGGCTCGCATTTCGCCAACTATCGCGAGGCATGGGAGGCCAACCGGCTGATCACCAAGGCCAAGGTTCATCCGACGCTGTCTCGCGTCTACCCGCTGGATCAAACCGGGCAGGCCGCCCACGATGTGCACTGCAACATCCACCAAGGAAAGGTCGGCGTGCTGTGCTTGGCCCCCGAGGAGGGCCTGGGCATACGCAATCCCGAGGTTCGGGAGTCGCATCTGGCCGGCATCAACCGCTTCCGGGGGGTCTGACCGGAACGGCTCATCTCGACTAGTCGGTGCCCGAGTAACCTGGCGGTATGGGCTCAGTCGACGACCGTGATCTGCTCCCGATGAGATCTACGTTCGACATCGTGCGCCGCGGTTATGACTGCGCCCAGGTGGACTACCAGCTCGCCCAGCTGCAGGCCGATCTGCAGATCGCGGCAGCGGATCGGGATGCCGGTGCCACGCAGGCTGGGCAGCTCGCCCGGCAACTGGAGGCGGCTCGAGGTGAGCTCGATGACCTGCGCGTGCAGGTGCAGCGCCTCGCCGCGCCGCCCACCAGCGTCGAGGGCATGAGCGAGCGTGTGGCGCGGATGCTCCGCAAGGCTCAGGACGAGGCCGCGGATATCACCGCCAGGGGCACTGCGGTGGCAGCTGCAACCAGGGCCAACGCCGAGCGTGAGGCCGACGAGCTGCGCGGCCGTTACGAACAGATGATCGGCGAGGCACAGCGGCGGCGATCGGCGATGGAGGCCGAGCACGAGCGAGTTATCGCCGACTCTCGTCGCCGCGGCGACGAGATCCTGGCGCAGGCCAAGCAGCGAGCCGGGCAGCGCGATGCCGAGTCGACGGCCCGCCGGCAGCAGGCCGAGGAGGACTTCGACATCACCATGTCAGCCCGCCGCCGCGACGCGATGGGTGCGTTGGCC
>JBGSWT010000476.1:0-2142 GCA_041751815.1 Pseudonocardiaceae bacterium | reverse complement strand
ACTTGCCGAACCCGCGCTTCAACTCGGAGGAGCCGGTCGTGTTGATCAACGCCCATCACCTGAGCTTCCTGGCCCAAGGTCTAAGGACCCGTTAAAGAATAACTTCCCGTGGGCCGAGCCGAGGGCTTCCCAGCCGGACGGGGCCGGTGTACAGTGAGTCACCGCGTCCGATCCAGCCATGCGGGAGCCCGCCATGAGCAGCGCCGCCGTTCGCGTTTGCCAATGCCCTGCCTGCCAACAAGACGTTCCGCACCCCGATCGGGAGCGCCATCGGCAGATGAACCTATTGCTCAGCCGGTTGGATGAAGCCCAACGGCGCTGGTACGTCGCCCTGGAGGCTGACCGGCTCGGACCCGGGGGCGAGGGCCTGTTGGCGCAAATCACCGGCCTCGACGAGAAGACGATCCGCCGCGGGCGCACGGAACTGGCGCAAGAGTTCGCTGACCTGCCCGACGACCGCGTGCGACGGCCGGGCGGGGGCCGGCCCGCCCTTGAAAAAAAGACCCGGCGATCATCACGGTCCTGAAGGAGGTGGTGGCCCCGGAAACGGCAGGCGACCCGCAAAGCGAGCAGAAGTGGGTCCGCAGTAGCTTGCGGCACTTGAGTGCCCGGCTGGGGGCCCTGGGGCATGCCGCGAGTCCGCCCACCGTGGGGCGCCTGTTGAGGACGCTGGACTACGCGCTGCACGTGAATGCCAAGAAGCGGGAAGCGAGCGCGGTGCACCCGCAGCGGAACGAGCAGTTTGAGTACCTCGCGGCGCAGCGAGAGGCGTTCACCACCGGCGGGTGGCCGATCATCAGTGTCGATACCAAGAAGAAGGAGTTGATTGGCAACTTCAAGAACGCGGGCCAGAGCTGGAGCCGGGAGGCCGAGGCGGTCAACGTGCATGATTTCCCGCAGGACGCGCTGGGGCGGGCGGTCCCCTCTGGCATCTACGACCTGACCCGGAACCGCGGCACGGTGTGCGTGGGGCAGTCGGGCGATACGCCGCGGTTTGCGGTCACGGCGGTCGCCCGCTGGTGGGCCGAGGAGGGGCGCCTGGCGTTTGCGGGCACCGACCAACTGCTGATCCTGGCCGACGCAGGCGGCTCCAACGGCTGCCAGCCCCGGCTGTGGAAGCAGCAACTGCAGGAGCAACTGCGCGACCGGTTCGGGCTGACGGTGACCGTTGGCCATTATCCGACCGGCTGCTCAAAGTGGAATCCGATCGAGCATCGGCGGTTCGGACCCATCAGTATGAATTGGGCAGGCCAGCCGCTGCGCACCTGGGAGACGCTCCTGCGCTTGATCCGCGGAACCCAGACCTGCACCGGCCTCGCGGTGGACGCCTACCGGGACGACCAAGTGTATCCGACGGGCGAGACGGTGTCCGATGCGGAGATGGCCGCCCTCCACCTGGAACGCCATGACCTCTGCCCCCGCTGGAACTACACGATCCGACCCCGCCAGCCCGCCGCCTTGCTCGCCGATACTCCCGGCGCACGACCGGAACTTATTCCTTAACGGATCCTAAGTTCTGAGTGCTGAGTACGGCGGCGCGATGACACTGATGCGCCGCTACCAGATGATGCAGCCGGTCAGTCGGTGAGCGCCATGGGCGGGTCTGGCAAGATTGCCCCTAGCAACGCTGCCTTAGACGGCAGCGCCGAGGGTGCAGTTCGCAGCGCTGGAACTCAGCACTCAGCACTCAGCACTCAGCACACGCCGTGGCCGTTCCGCATGCTGGTCGCGGGCAGCGTGTTCAACCAGGTGGGCTTCTGGATGCAGCAGGTGGGCGTCGGCTGGCTCATCCTGGAGCTGACTGGCTCGTCGCTGCAAATCGGCATCGCCAGCCTCGTGCGCGGCCTGCCAATGCTGCTGGTGAGCCCGTTTTCCGGGGTGCTGGTGGACCGGCTCGACCGCCGCCAGATGGTGCTCAGCTCGCAGCTTATCACCATGATCGCGTCGTTGGCGCTGGCGGCGCTCATCCTGGCGGGCCTGGTCGAACCCTGGCACGTCTACGTGCTGACCTTCCTGATGGGCGTGGCGGTCACGGCCAACTTTCCCGCCCGCCAGGCGCTCATCCCCAGCACCGTGCCACCGGGACAGGTCGGCCACGCCGTGGCCGCGCTGACCGCGGGGCAGAACGGCGCGCGCGTGATC
>JBGSWT010000475.1:0-1888 GCA_041751815.1 Pseudonocardiaceae bacterium | reverse complement strand
ACGTGTGCTCTTCCGATCTGAGCTGCGCTGGTGGGGTGGAACAGCTCTGCTGTTGAGTTCGGGACAACCAGAGCTATTGAGTGACGGCGGCGACCCGTTCAGCGCGCGCCGCGGTCAGGGAAGTCGTTCACACCACTTTTTGCATAAGCCTCCTTCTCTTGTCTAGCGCGGACATATCTGGGCCGTGGTCGCCGTAGTCGCACATCGCCGTGGTCGCCGTCCGGCATGAAAAGTTTTTACTCCGGTAAGCTCGAACTAGCTGGCGCATCACCCTGCCGAGGCCCGGCCCACACGGTGAAACCGACACGCGTGACGATAAATACCGCCCGTGCTCACCGGGGGACGGCCCGGCCACCCGCCTGCGTCGACCCTCCACACCGGGGACCACGGGTCGATGGCCAAAGCCGACGGTGAGATGAGCTCCAATGTGGTGTCCGAGCTCACTTGGATTGGGGCCTGGGACCCCGGTGATCTGGAAGCCATGCTGTGTGATCATGGTTCGAGTGTCGATCTGCGGTGCGGGATAAGTCTGGACAGCGTTAGGGGGATCTGGGAAGCTGCAAAGTAAAACTGGGCATCCACTGATCAGGAGCTTTAATCTGAGGGGAGACGACGATGGCGACAGTGCATTTTTTGTCGGATTGGTCACAGCGGCAGGATGGTGATATTCGAGCTGGAAAACCGTTGCATATCGAATACGACCCCCAGCGGCTGCCACACTGCCGGTCATCTCGCTATGGTCAACCCGCCTGGAGTATCGCTGCCTACCTCCGCTTTCATCCCGGCGGTCAGGAGCAATCCGGACGCGTCGCGCCAGGGTCGGAGCGTTTGGAAGTCAAAGTACCAGGCGATGCCACGAAGATTGAGATGTGGTTCAACAATACAGACCAAACAGGATGCACCACCTGGGACAGCCGGCACGGTCAGAACTACTGGCTAGACACTGTCCCGGAGTAACACCACCTTCTGGTTATCTGGCCATACAGCGCAGCTAGGTTGGACCTCGTTGTTTTGCGTTTCTCGGCTGGACGTACATCCTGTAGCCGTGCCGAGCTGGCACCTCGTCGATGGGGCGTCCCGGGCACGCGGTCGCGAGGCTTCGGGGCGGGGCTGTGAGCTGTTCCGCCGTCCGTGCAGCCGCGCCTCGAGGGAGCTGTCGATGGTTGACATCGGTCCGGAGGTACGCACAGCCAGTGGCACGGTGCGTGGACGGAGGGCGGAAGGGTTCGTCGTCTACCGGGGTATTCCCTTCGCACAGCCGCCGGTTGGTGCTCTGCGCTTCGCTGCGCCGCAGCGGCCTTCACCGTGGGACGGCGTACGGGACGCGGCGGAGTTCGGCCCGGCACCGCCGCAGTCCGGACCACTGCGCGTCGGCGCGATCCCCGGCACGGAGTGGCTCACCGTCAACGTCTGGTCCCCGGACCTGGGTGCTGCCAAGTTGCCGGTGCTGGTGTGGGTCTACGGCGGGGCTTACATGTCCGGGTCCTCCGGTGACCCGGGATACGATGCGGCGTTGATCGCCCGTGAGGGTTTGGCTGTGGTGACCTTCAACTATCGGGTGGGTGTGGAGGGCTTCGCGCAGCTTGAGGACGCCCCGGCCAACCGTGGGCTGCTGGATCAGCTCGCCGCTCTGCACTGGGTGCGGGAAAACATCGCCGGTTTCGGTGGTGACCCAGAGCGGGTCACCGTGTGCGGGCAGTCGGCCGGTGCCGGATCGATCGCGACGCTACTGGCTATGCCGATGGCAGTGGGCCTGTTCCGTCGGGCCATCGCCCAAAGCGTTTGTGGGACCTACTACACCCCAGCTCTCGCGGCGGACATCGCCACCGCTCTGGCCGCACGGCTGGGCGCCACGCCCACCGTGGCCGGACTCGCCGCGATCGACCCG
>JBGSWT010000474.1:0-3122 GCA_041751815.1 Pseudonocardiaceae bacterium | reverse complement strand
CAACAACAGCGCCTCCCCCACCGGCCCGGGCAGCTCAGGCGACGGCGCCAGGCCGCGCACGAGGTCCGCGGAGCCTTGCACGAATGCCGCTGGCGTGCCCAGGTCCAGCCAGTAGGAAGCGTCCACGTGAGCGTGCAGGCGAGCCCCGGCCGCCAACAGCCCCGGAAAGGTCTCCCGCTCCACAGATACCGGACGCCCGACCGGGATCGAGTCGATCACTTCGCGGCGAAATACGTAGCAACCGGCGTTGATCTGGTCGGTCGGGGGGGCGTCCGTCTTCTCCACGAATCCGAGCACATGACCGTCCGGAGTGGTCGGCACGCAACCGAAAGCCCGAGGATCCGGTACTCGCACGAGGTGCAGCGTCACGTCCGCCCGCGCTGCACGGTGGGTCCGCACCACCTCGGCCGGGTCCAGGCCGGACAGCACATCACCGTTGAACACCAGGACAGTGGGCTCGCTCAGCGCAGCGGCAACGTTGCGGATCCCGCCTCCGGTGCCCAACGGCTCGTCCTCGACGATGTAGTCCAGTTTCAGGCCCAGTGCGGACCCATCACCGAAATAGGCGGCGAACACTTCGGCGCGATACGAGGTGCCCAGGACCACATGCCGTACCCCAGCGGCGCGGATCCGGCCCAGCAAGTGGGTAAGGAATGGCACACCCGCGGTGGGCAGCATCGGTTTGGGCGCGGACAGGGTCAGTGGCCTCATCCGGGTGCCCAGACCTCCCACCAGCACCACGGCCTCGACACCGGGCAGCGGTGCCGGCGCGGCAGGACGCAACACCATGGCACTGTCTCCTTGACGCTTTACCACCTATCGCGGGTGGCGACTAGTGTGGCCGCTGAATGCTTCGATGCGGGCGGCGGGCCACCCAGGCGGTGCCCCGTGGGACGCAGGAGCGACAGGAGGCGTATCCCGTGGACGCTCTACAGCGCGCTGAGCAGGTGTTGGCTCGCGCGAGGGCCCGCCGGGCCGACATCGTCACTCCTGATTCGGCGACCTCGCCGATGGACCAGGCCAACACCGTGCAGATTCCGCTGACGATGGCGGCCGCGGCGGACCCCCGCGCCGTCGCGGAACCCGACGACACGATCATCATCCCGAACGCTGTCTTCGGCCGGGAAATGCGTGCGCGCCGCGACGTCGGTCCGGCCCGTCCGCACTGCTAACGGTCAACGCACCCAGCCGGGTCCATGGTCAGAGTGAGAGGTCGAGCTACCCGCGCCGTGCGCTGCGACGCACCAGCTGAGACCGGCCGGCCAACCCGGCTCGCAGCGCTAACCGCAGCGGAGCACGCAGCGGACCTGGGTGCCGGTCGGCGAGGTAGCGGTACATGCTCCGATGATGCTCGGCGAGCATCAGCTCGGAGACTCGGCTGGTGGAGTGTCCACCGAGGTGGGTGACCTCCGCGGTCGGCACGTAGACATTGAGCCACCCCGCATGAACCAACCGGTCGCCGAGGTCAACGTCCTCCAAGTACATGAAGTAGCGGGAGTCGAATCCGCCGACGGACTCGAATGCGGCCCGGCGCAACAGCAGGCAAGACCCGGACAACCACTCTGCGGTCCGCTCACCCAAGGCGGTGTCGGACTGCCGGTAGATCGTGGTCCACGGGTTGCGCGGCCATACCTGGCCGAACAATGCATGCCCGATACCGCGACCCAGCGCGGGTAGCAGCCGTGCCGACGGGTACACCGTCTCGTCGGGTTGGCGGATCAGCGGCCCCAGTGCACCCGCCCTTGGCCACCGATCCCCGGCCGCGATCAGCTCGTCGAGGCTACCGGGGTGCCACTCGATGTCCGGGTTGGCCACCACCACCCAGCCCACTTCCGGTCCGAACTCGGCGATCCCACGGTTGGCGGCGGTGCCGTATCCGACGTTCTCCCCGATGTGCAGCAATTGCACACCGTCGCGGCACATCGCGCGCTCCGGGGCTCCGTCGGTAGATCCGTTGTCGGCCAGCAATACCCGCAGCGGCCTGCTGGTTGCCTTACCGATCGAATCCAGGAATGTCTCAAGCGTGTCGCCAGGCGAGTAAGTCACCGTGACGACGGCGAGTTCCTGGCCGTAGGAATAGCGGGGGGTCACGGCGTCCGATTCTGCACCCGGGAGCGCTCGGCGTAGCTAGCGGGACCGTCGATTCGCCACTGCGGCCCTACCGTAGGCCTGCCGGTGGAGTACTGCGCTGGTTCCCCAGGAGAATTCCTTCGCGCGCCGCTGCGCGGCGGCCGAGAGCTCAGCCCGGCGGGCCGGGTCATCGATCAGCTCTAAAATCCCCGCGGCGATGTCCTCGGCTTCGATGCCGCAGTAGGCCACGGCGTCTGCGCCCACCTCGGGGATCGCCAACCGGCGCGTGGTGAGCACCGCCGCCCCGGCTGCCATCGCCTCCAGCACCGGTAGCCCGAACCCCTCCCCCAACGACGGGTAGGCCACCATCGCCGCGCCACCGAGAAACCCGGACAGCTCGCCCAGCGGGAGGTAACCGGCCCGGATCACCCGTACCCGGTGCGGCACGGCCTGCAGTGCACGCTCCACCTGGCTGTCCCAGCCCGGTTGGCCGGCCAGCACCAGGGCAGGTGGGTCGGGCCTGCTCCCGAGGGCACGGTGTGCTCGGGCGAACCCACGGATCAGGGCGGGCACGTTCTTGCGCGGCTCGAGCGCTCCGAGGAACGCCACGTACTGCGTTGCGCCCAGGCGCAACCGATTCCGGACCGCACCCACCTCCTCCGGCGAGGGTGGATGGAAGCGGTCGGCATCTACCCCGTGGTGTATCACCTGCAGCGCCCGGTGATCGGCGCCTGCAACCCGCCCGAGCTCTCGGGCCGCCGATTCACTGGGAACGACGCAGGCAGCGGCACGGCGCAGCGACGTTCGCGTCCAGCCTCGGAAGAAACGGGCCTTGACCGGCGAATGCAGCTGCGGATCGGTGAAGAAGGTGGCGTCGTGCAACGTCACCACGGTGGCAACCCGGCCCGCCAGCGGCATCGTGTAGTGCGGGCAGTGCACTACGTCGGCCCGCACCCGGCCGGCCAGCCAGGGCAGCGTGGTCTGCTCCCAGGTCAGCCGCCCGGTCCTGGTGGCGACCTGGTCGGCAGCGGGCAGCACGTCAGCGTGCGGGG
>JBGSWT010000473.1:0-3650 GCA_041751815.1 Pseudonocardiaceae bacterium | reverse complement strand
CGGTTGCGGATGGCCCAGTGCCGCCAGGGTTGGCATCTGGAGGATGAACCGGTCACCAACCGGGCTGCGCCGACTCAGGACCACACGGCACTGATGGCCACCCGGGCCGATCTCCTCGCGGTCTACGCCGAATGCAAGGCCATCGGCGATGAGATCACCTGTGAGCAGATCGCCGACTCGATCACCGAAGTCGACACTGAACTTCGCGCCGCCGGAGTCCGTGGTCGGCTTGCCCCGCTTGATCTGCCACCCAAGCCGGTCAAGCGCTCCACCCGGCGCCGCCAGGATGCACCGGATCTGCCTCGTCGGCCGGTGGAGCGGCGCACGGTCGGGCGGGTCTTCGCCGGGCGCTACCGGCCCTCGACATTCCTGACTCTCACCCTGGATTCCTACGGACGCGTAGACAGCAACGGGGCCGCAGTGGACCCCGACCGGTATGACTACCGGCGAGCCGCTCGGGACGCGATCCATTTCCCAGCGTTGGTGGACCGGTTCTGGCAAAACACCCGCCGCTGTGTCGGGTGGGATGTGCAGTACTTCGGCACCGTCGAGCCGCAAAAACGGGGTGCACCGCACTTCCACGCCGCGATCCGGGGAGCCATCCCCCGCGCCGAGCTGCGGGCGATCACCGCGGCGACCTACCACCAGGTCTGGTGGCCAGCGCACGACCATCTCCGCTACACCGACGGACGGCTGCCGGTATGGGACACCCGCGCCAAAGCGTTCACCGACCCCGACACCGGGACACCGCTGCCCACCTGGGACCAGGCGTGCGAGGAGCTGACCGAGCCCGCTCACGTGGTGCGGTTCGGGGAGCAGGTGCACGTCAAGGGCATCCTAGGTGGCACTGAGGAGGCAGATCGCCATGTTGGCTACCTCACGAAATACCTAACCAAGAGCATCGGTCAGGCTGCTGGGCTCGGCGAACACGCCACCGACGCGAAACGCGACCATGCTCGCCGGTTGCACGCCGAACTCTTGATCACCCCTTGCTCGCCGCGTTGCCCCATCTGGCTGCTCTATGGCATCCAACCCAAAGGCGCCCGGCACTCCATGACCCCGGGATGCTGCAAGGGCAAAGCCCATCAGCCTGAGCACCTCGGTATCGCCGGACGCCGCGTCCTGGTCTCCCGCAAGTGGTCCAACAAGACCCTCGATGATCACCGTGCCGAACGCGGTGAGTTCGTTCGGCAACTCCTCGAACAGGCCGGCATCCAACCCACGCACGGCCCCCAAGACGGGCCGTACCTCTGGGAACGCCCCGCACCCGCAGACCCCGACGTGCCACCTCGGCAGGTGCTGCTGCTGCACGCCGTCGCGGAACGGCAGCGATGGAAGGCCGAGTACGCCGCCGCGCAGCTCGCTGTCGGTGAACCACCTGGCAACCGTTCGGCAACTACCGATCAAGCGGCGTGAGGGGGCACGGAGGATGGACGAGGAACGGATGCTCCGGGTGGACCAGGCCGCTGATCTGTTGGGCACGGGAGAGCGGTTCGTGCGTCGGCTGATCGAGGAGCGGCGTATCGAGTTCACCAAGGTCGGGCGGCATGTTCGCATCCGACGCACGGTGCTGCTCGCGTTCATCGCGGCCAACACCGTGCAACCGATGCGGCGCGGGCGGGCGGCCTAATGGTGGAGGAGAAGCCGAAGCGCGTCCGCAAGCGGCGGACCCGTCGCCGGTTCGGTGCCGTTCGGCACCTGCCGTCGGGCCTGTGGCAGGCGCGGTATCCCGACCCGGCAACGGGAAGGTTGACTGCCGCTCCCGATCGCTTCCGAACGCGCAAGGATGCCGAACTGTGGCTCGCCGAGGAAGAGACGAAGATCCTTCGTGGTGCCTGGGTTGACCCGAATGCAGGAAAGATCACAGTCCGGGAGTGGGGCGACCGGTGGTTCACGTCGGCCCGCGCGACGCTGAAGGCCAAGACTGTCGGATCTTACGAATCGCTGCTGCGGACGACGATCTACCCGACGTTCGCTGACACCGATGTCGCTGCGGTGAAACCGATACACGTGTCGGAGTGGGTCGCGAAGCTACGGCGGCGGAAGTCCGCTCGGACTGGCAAGCCGTTGAGCGCGTCCAGGGTCCGGCAGGCGTATCGGGTGTTGTCGCTGCTGATGGCGGCAGCGGTCGAAAACGAGCTCATCGGGCGGTCACCGTGTCGAGGAGTACGGATGCCCAAGCTGCCCGAGACCGATCCGGAGATCCTCACGAACGAGGAGATGGATCGAATCATCGCGGCGGTGCGGCCGCCACACGATGTGCTGGTCTCCCTGCTCGCCTACGCGGGCTTACGGATCGGTGAAGCGTTCGCGCTGCGGCGCCTGCGATTCGAATACGAGACCCGAACCCTGACCATCGCGGAGGCGGTCGAGGAGGTCAGCGGCCGGCAGTACTGGGACACGCCCAAAGGGCACCGACGTCGCTCGATCCGGCTCCCGACCTTCATCGCCGATCGGCTAGCGCGGCACCTGCGCACACGGCCCGAGGAACCGGACGCGCTGATCTTTGTCGGCCGGACCGGCAACGCGCTGCGGTACAACTCGTGGCGCCGGTCGATCTTCGATCCAGCGGCTGTGGCGGCCGGCTTCGAGGGCGTCACTCCGCATGATCTGCGTGCCTCGCACGGTACCTGGATCGCCGAGCGGTTCGGCGTGATGGCGGCGGCCAAGCGGCTGGGCCACGCGAATGCCCGCGTCACCACGCGTCACTACGCGCGGGCATCTGCGGGGTCCGATGAGGGCGTGGCCGATGGCCTCGACGATGCGCGAAACGTGAGCGCTCAGCCGCCTGGCACGGGCACCAAGGGTGACGCTGATTTGGCACAAAACTGGCACGATGGAGACGGCGGCGGGCCGACCGAGGCGGCGTGAACCGTCTGACCTGGGCGGAAACGGCGCGGGCGACCGGAACTAGAGCGGACTGTAAATCCGTCGGCTGATGCCTTCCAAGGTTCGAATCCTTGACCCGCCACCCAGTAGAAGATGATCTCTCACCTGCGCTGACGGGTGCGAGATTGCGTCGGACGTGACGGCTGCGGCTCACCCAGCCCTGATGGCATCGTTGGCAGCCACTCAGGCTGGCATTACTCGGCGGCGGCAAAGCCGGAGCGTGAACCTGTCTGTGACAACGGGTGAATCCGGTGCACGGAGCTCGGTTCTGGCGCTAGAAACGTAGTGGATGATCGGGTGGCCGCCACGGGCGCGGGAAGGAGAGCTGTTCACTCATGGCCGAAGTTCCTGAGGATCTCAAGTACACCAAGGACCACGAATGGGCGCGGCAGCGCGAGGCCGTGGTCGTGGTCGGCCTCACCGATCACGCCCAACGGCAGCTCGGGGATGTCGTTTACGTCGAGCTGCCGAGTGTCGGCGATCGCTTCGAGGCCAGCGAGCCGTTCGGCTCGGTGGAGTCGGTCAAAGCAGTGAGCGAAGTGTATGCCCCGGTCAGCGGTGAGGTCACCAAGGTCAACGAGCAGCTCTCCGGCTCTCCGGAGAACATCAACACTGAGCCCTACGGAGATGGGTGGCTGATTGAGATCCAGATAGCGAACGCCTCCCAAACGGCAGACCTGCTCACCGCGGCCGAATACACCGACTACATCCGCGACGAGGCAGAGAGCTGAATCAAGGATTTCCGGGCCGGAGCGCGGCGA
>JBGSWT010000472.1:0-5564 GCA_041751815.1 Pseudonocardiaceae bacterium | reverse complement strand
GCAGGCGCCGGACGTCGCATCGTCGACCTGATACCCGGAGCCGGGGCCTGATGACGAAGCAGTCAAGCCCGGAAGACCCCGCCACCCACCTGGACGGGACATTCCGCGACGCCTTCCCGTCCTGGATTGACCTGCGAGCTCACCTGAGCCGCCTCGCGAGCTACCCGGAGTACGACGAGCGGCGGGCCTTGCACCAGCTGCTGATGGCCGACATCGCCGCCCGGTTACCCGGTGCCGACCACGGACAGTGGGTGCTGTCGTCCTCGTTGTCGCTTCCGGCACGGGTGGAGGCCACCTGGCAGTGGCCCGACGGTCACCCCGAGCGGCCGGGGATACCCGCCTCGCATGTCCTTGCTCGACCCGCCTTCGACATCGACCTGTCGCCGGCACCACGCCCACCTGGTGCGAATCCCCACGAGGACGCGGCACGGCCCGCCACCGAAGAGAACGAGGGTGTGACCTCACCCGGCGAAAGCTTCGCCGGCCTCGCCCACCAGGTCTTCGCTGGCATCGCCACGCCTGGGCGCGTCACCGCAATGATCGCCAGCCCGTCGGCAGGACCGGCAGCACCACCAGGCCCGGTGTCGCAGCTGGCGTCCATGCGCACGGTGGTCGCGGAAGGAGCGCGGACCGGGCGCCCCGGCCTCGGCGGTCTTGTCCGATACACCAGCGACCTGATCACCCTGCCCAATGATCAAGTGATGGGCCTGGTGCACGCCGTCCCCGTCCACCCCGGCACCGGCCGGGTCGGCGACGACCCCATCGCGTTGGAGATGGACCTCAAAGCAGCCGAGAAGGTGGTGTTCCTGGGCGCCCCTCAGAAACCCCGCGGGTCCATCCTTGGCGTCGACGTCCCCGGGTTCACCGCGCCGCGGCTCCCCCTGAACCCGGACGAGAACCTCTTCGCCGACAAGGCGTGCCTGCTCATGGCCGCCCCACGGACCGCCCGAGAAGCCCCCACCACCCCCTGGCACCGGTACAAGGATCTCTTCGACCTGTACTACCTCACTCAGGCCACCCCGCTCAACGCCGGGCGTCTCCACGACGCCGTCACCAACAACTGGAACTTCGCCCGGATGGACCGCGACGGACTCCCCACCCCGTACCGGGTGTACGGCGACCGCACCCGACCCGGGGACCGTCACACGATCGACGAACCCGACATCGACTGGGCCACGGCCTGCCGTACCCTCCAGGACAGACACCCCGCCCTCCGGGCGTACCCGCCCTTCCACGGCATGATCGACACGATCAACACCCTTCTCGCCACGCTCCCCAGCACCGACCGGGGAAGCTCCTGGCATCCACACGACGGATGGACGCGCGCAGCCCTTCCGGCAGATGTCGTTGACGGTGAAACTCGGCCGGTGAGGTCCCAGTCCCCCTCACGCCCGGCACTTGTCAGTGCCGAGTCTCCACCTATGGTGCGACGACCTCCCGGCTCATCACCTGGCGCCCAACAGCCGCCACCCGCACCAGCCCGCTGACCCCCACCACAGGTCTACCGACCTCTATATGTGTACTCCACAAGCCGGTTATGGAGTACACTAATCCGGTGGCGGTGACGTGGTCGCGCAGTGCCGCCAAGCACGGCATCGCCAGGGAGGACGCCATGCACGCCATTGGTAACGCCGTGTACGTGGAACTGAGCTTCGACGAGCCGCGCCCACCCAACGCAATCCGCCCGCACCTGTACATCGGCCCCCAGCGTGACCCGTCGGCGCCGCTGCTGGAGGTGATGGTCGAGGTCCGCCCGTCGGGCGGACTGCAGATCTTCCACGTCATGCCGGCCCGTTCCAAACACCTGGCGCGGATCACCAAGAAGGAGCCCACCCATGACTGAGCCGGACTACAAGGCAGCCGCCGAATGGGCTGAAGATGACATGGTCCTCCCAATGAACTCGACCACCGCGCTTCACGGCGCCGCTGCCGCGCAGCACGGTCGAGACGCACTCGAACGAGCTCTCGGGGGACGACCCGCGCTGGACCCAGCCGCCGTACCCGGACAGCACGCGCGCAAGCGGCAGGTGCGGCTACCCGCCGACGTCGACCGCCACCTCGACGCACTGGCCTTGGCCCAGCACCGCAGCGCCAGCGCTGTCCTGCGTGACGCCCTAAACGACTACCTGCACCGCCACCCCGTCAAATAGACAACCCCGCCGGCTGGGTGGCGGTCGGTCATCTCTCCAAGCGGGACTCATCGGGCTTCTCAGCCGTTGTCATTTCTTGACCTTTGGCTCGGCGCCGTCGATACTTGGAAGGCAAACGAACTGCCCCGGAGGACCCCTGGCCTCGGTCATGTCACCGGGGCTTTGTTGTTCCTGCCTCCCGCAGCCGGAGCGTCATGTCCCTTGCGGCTCCTCCTCACACCGTCTGCGCGTGTGCCGCCCCACGGTCCAGCAGGTGAGCGATCAGCTCAGCCAGCAACGAAGTGGCGTGGTAATCGGCTTGAGAGCTGCCCCGTTCAGGTGCACTAAGAGCCGAGAACGAGCGGCCCGAACGACGCAATGGAGGCGGCGAAAGTTAACGCTCCAAGGACGAAAGAGACAAGGCGTATCGCACGGGGACTGCCACCGTCGCTACGCAATTCAAACAGCGGGAAGGCTCCCAGCATCATGAGGCGGACGGCTCCGTAGGCCGCGAGGAAGATCAATATTGTCAGCGGTACTGCCAAAGAGCCAACGGCATCGTCATAGTTGCCAATAAAGTACGTCACTAAACTATCTAGACCGAAAGCAGTGATGTTCGAAACGAACACCCATGATAACCAGCTTCTCATCCACCAGTACGAAGCTACACCGTGCTTCATTTCTCCGGAAATGGTCGACATTTGTCCATCGACAATCACTCGATCATATCCAGCGATGCTGATTTCCGCGCCTCTTCTACTCAGGAAGAAGTCAGAGAGCTTAGAGTCAACGGCCTGCCCAAATAAAACAGCTATGTGCCATGATTTCGAATCTAACGGTTGACCCGCTGATATACGGACGCTGCGGACGTCCCGCGGCCGCACCGCCAAATCAAAATCCTTGGAACTGTGCGAATGGGTCACTTGACCGTGCTCACTGGTCACATCCACGACGGGGAAGTATGAGTCCAGACGAATTTGTTGAAGTATTGTAACGTCTCGGCCTGAGCTAAGAAGCTCGCGTTCGTACTTGCTGCGCTCAACTTGCGCAAAGTTGTCGACCGCCTGTACTAGGCGCTTCAAATCAGAGACGCTGCCGTTCCATATCCCGAAGCGTCGGGATCGAGTTAGACGTATGGCACCAATCGGTCCCCCTGATGACATGGCATTCCCTTCATGACGTCAGCGACTTCAACTTAGCATGCGCCGCCACTACCTCCCGCCCAATGCATCTCGTTAGGCAGTCCGGCGGCGGCAGCGTCGACGACCTCCGCTTCTACTGTTCGCGTCCACCGCACAGGACTGAGAGACCAAAGAACAGCTCCTACACTCGCACTCGGCAGCAGCACGTCTTCCCGTGTCACTGAACAAGAACCTGCGCTTCGCCCACCCGCACCGGCGTTGAGCTGCTCAGGGTGACTGGAATGACGCCAGTCTCCCCACCGCCGGTCCAGCTCACCTCCCATTGCGACGTCGCCGTCACTTGGTACACCTGACCGGGCTGGTTCGCACTGGTGCGGGTGTACCGATGCCCGCAGTCTGGGGACATCGAATTGCCGTAGGCGTCGGCATAGGGGGTCCCCGGAGTCGTGCACGTTACTGACGCGCCATCGCCCATGTTCCACACCAACTCCGTCACCTGAGCCGTCGCGATCACCGTGGTGGCGTCCACAGTCGCGCTGGTGCTAGACGGCCCGTACGTCGCCGCCCCAGGCTGATTAACCCACAACCACACAGGCAGCCCTACGAGCCCAACTGATGCGGGGCCTGCTTCCGGCACGATGCCGATGTCGATAGCCTGCAGGTTGAGTTGCTCGACCGCGATACGGGCTACCACCTCAGGATCCACCATTATAGGCGGGGCACCATCCGGGATACGCACCGGGTAACCACCCAGTGACGGTGTAATACAGATGTAGTACTGCCATGTGACATCTACAGCTGAAGAGTCAGGTGACGATTCGACCGGGTCTAAGGCCGCAAAGAAGCCGGGAACATTACCGAAGTCGCCTGGCTGAACGGGGCCGCGAAGGTAGCAACCGTATGACGGCGACCACGCGTTCCCGTCCTTCGAACACTCGATGTCCTCGCCATTGAACAAACACATCTTATCGCTACTGTTCGACGTTGCGATCTTTGAACCACCACCATTTGATCCCGATGAGTCAAGCGTAGTTACGCAGCTCGATGAGTCGCCGTCGCTCGCCGTGCCGCAAGCAACTGGGACCGCCGCGTGAGTCTGCCCACTGACTAAAAACGACGTGACAAGCGTGACGGCGATGAGCGTCATTCTCAGGACAAGCCGCATGTCTCCTCCACCGTGTTGGTTCTCTCCGCAACGTACCAGCCGCTGATCCCGCTAAGGAAGTGTGGTTGCTGTCTGACTGTCACCGTCTCTAGCAGTATTCGGGGCCCGGATTCTGGAAACAAGGGGGTGTCGCCGGGTCCGAGGGTTCTGATGGACGTGACGTCTTTGCAGGCGGTCAGCGTGACTGTCCCCATGACGCCGTCTTGGCCGTTGATGGTCTGCGGTGGGTTGTTGAGCTCGACGCTATCGACTCGGACCTGGGTCACAACTGGGGACCCGGCGTAGCCAATGGCTGTCGGGACGTCCTGGAGGATGATGGCCGGTTCGCCGGCGCGGGCGTTGTAGTCGGGGTCTGTAGCGACGGCTTGGAGGATGGCGTCGAGTTCGGGGGTGCGGATGTAGACGCCGGGGTGCTGGGCGGCTGCTTCGCGGAGGGCGGTGTCGAGGTGGCGGAAGCCTTCGGCGGTGTTGCGTCGGTAGGCGTCTTCGGCGTCGGCTGCTGCTTGCTGTTCAGGGCTGACCGACGTCGTCGGCGGCGGGGTACTGGACGGCTCAGCCACGGTCGTTGACGGAGGCTGAGAACTGGGAATGGCTCCCGACGTCGCTGACGTGGGGTCAGTGGAGGGCTCGGGGTCGTCAGTGGTGCAGCTGGTCAGCAGCACCGGGAGGAACACCGCGACGACAAGCGCTCGGCCGGCCCGCGACGATCTGCGGTTAGGGCTCGTCGCGTCACGGCGCGGGCTGGTCCTGTCGCAGGTGAGGGTCATGAGGGCTCCTCGCGGGTAGGTCTTGCTGCTGTGGTTAACGAGGGCGGATGAGGTTCGGGGCTGGTCAACTGGCTGCCTTGCTGGTGGTGGCGAGCCAGTCGTGGTCGTTGAGGATGCGTTCGGTGCGGGGGCTGAGTTCGGGTGGGGGTCCGGTGTCGTCGGTGCGATTGCAGATGTCGTCGAGAGCGATGCGGCAGGCTTCGTGGTGGTGGCCGTCGGCGGCGGCGACGGCGGCTAGGTCGAGCCGTGGGATCTCTTCGTAGGGGGCGGCGAGGGCGGCGAGTTCGGCGGTGTCGCGGGCTCGGGTGAGGTCGCCGGCGCGGAGGCTGTGGGTGGTAACGATGTGGGCGACGTCCACGAT
>JBGSWT010000471.1:0-3535 GCA_041751815.1 Pseudonocardiaceae bacterium | reverse complement strand
GGTGCGGGCGATCGAGCTCCAGCCAGACACGATCGGGTCGTCGTAGCTGAGTCCGACCCAGCGGCCGGTCATATGGATGCCGTGCTGGTGAAGCACGAAGTACAGGGTGCCCTTCGAGCGAACGGCACCCTCGTCGGCGGTATACCAGCCCATGAGGATCTCACTGTCCCAGAGCCGGATCTCGCCGCGCCACATGTGCCCGCCCTCCTCAAGAGGAGTCCCCCGGGTGACGGCGACGATCTCGACGTCGTCGCCGCGCTGGGTTATGCGGATCTGGTGCGGGTTAAGGACCTCGACACCGTCCTTCCAGGACTGCCAGCAGGCCCACCAGTCGCCCGTCAGGTCCACCCGGTGCGTCTCGTCGCCGGCAAGCTCGTCGATCGTGATGCCCAGCGCGCGGGCGACAGCCTTGGCGACCGACAGTGTCGGTTGCGTCTCACCGGACTCGTACCGGCGGATCTGTCGGCGGTCAACGCCGACCTTCGTTGCCAGGTCGGCCTGGGACATGCCCAACTCGCTACGCCGCTGGCGGATGACTTCGTTCATCTCCATGTTGCCCACCCGTAGACGAGACGAGGGCGGCTGTGTCCTGACGCCAGGACGGTACCGTCCGCTCCACTGGGACTCACTAGCCCTTGACACATGACGTTGACGTCCAGCGGTGGGACGTTGACCCGATCGCGGTCGTCCGCGCGGAGGTCGCCGCGCTGAGCTACGGCGAGCTGGCGGTGGCCATTGCCTGGTCCGGTGCAGACCCTGTCTCAGGATCAGGACCCCTTCGATGACGCGCTGCGACTGGCCACGCTCGGCGTCGCCCGCCACGGCGTGGCCACGGTGCAGCCGCAGCCCATGCAGCCTGCACCCTGCGTCTGGACGACCAGAGAAAGGCGGCATCCCGCATCTACGGCGGTCCGCGTCGGGAAGGCCGAGCACGCGGGCTGTCCTTCCATCTCATCAAGCAGCGCACCCCGGTCGCGGCGCGCTGTCTGTACCATGACCTCGACACCGTCGCGGTGGTCGCATGACGATCGCAAACGATCATCCCGGCGTGTCCACCCGGACAAGCAGACCAGCGCCCTGCTGCGCGGCAGCGGCTCGCCTCCTGGTGCCAGCGGGTCACAGCTGTGGGGATGCGCGAAACCGGTCCGCCCCACCGGGTCCACCATATGCTCGGCACCACCGACGCACGGTTCGCCGAGCACGCGAGAACATCTTCGCGCCCCGCAACAACCGCCGCCAGACGGTCTGCCCGCCGTACGCAGCCCGCTACTCCAGGACGCCTTCACCTCATCCGCTCCGAACTGACCGAGGGCAAGGTGTCCCCGAGACAGTCACTGTCACGTGCGGATGTTCGCCACCCTCACTCTCACTCCACCCAGCATCGGGCCGGTCTACACCCGCGAAGCTATCGATCACGCCCCAAAACCTTACTGCAAACGCGTTCACAGTCGTTCGACCTGCACCTCAATGTAGATATAGCAGGCGTAGCGATACCCCGCACGGATCACACCGTCCATCTTATCGAAGCCGATCACCTGCCCACTGCTCGTCAGAATCGCCGGTCCTAGCCGGAGACCAGGTCGACCGAAGACATTGTTGTACAGCTTCGTAGAACTGATATCAGGGAACAACCGCACTCCTTCGGTTGCCGTTAAGACCCCACAGTTGAAGACCTCCCGAGGAGCAGCGTTCGTAGAAGCAACGGTTGCGCAGTATCTACTCACACCAGCAGACCTGCGAGATGGGTCGCCTCCAATCGTTGGCGGTATCTCAAGTTGCACATTTACATCCCGGAGCGTCGCCGACTCAAGCTCGTCCGCAGCTGCATTGTTAACATAGATCCGAAACAGGTAGCGCTGCCCAGCTTCCATGTTGCCGCTCGTCATCCAATGTCCATCTTCCTCAATCTTTACATTCTTGAAGACTGCAAAGTTACGCTCATCTCCGACTCGTGGGTTATCAGTGATCGAGTTCAGCGCTGGAAGCACGGCCGGCAAGGAATTAGTATAGAGGCGACGATCAGGGCCCCATCCGGCCTCGTTACTGACAGCCTGCGGCGGACGTCTCACCGGCGGATTCGTCCCACCGAAACCATCGAACCCCTCCTGGTCCGACAATGATGGTGACTCCAAAGCGGCCGGAAGTGAGGCTGTTGCCAATACGGCGAATACAGCGAATACAGGCACCGCGACACTTGCAATCTGGAGCGTTCTTGTATTTGCGGTCCTCAATAATCGAAAAGATACGAATGCCGCTCCCATTCCAAAGACCAAGAGTGCCACCGTCACGATGATCGCCATGTTTCTATCATACCGTTCGAAGCAGCCACGCGTTGCAGCGCAGGTTCCGCCTGCATCGGGCACGGACATCAGGTCACGAGCAAAGGGCGGAAGGACGGCTGACGTAGCAGGCGGACGCGGAACACAGACCCGACCGGGCTCGGCCAGCACGACTGCCACCGACCCCTACGGAGTGACACCGCACCGACTATGCCGTGCATTTCCGACCCGAGGAGACCCCTCTGATGCACCCGATCGCCGATCCGACCGCCCTCACCGACCAAGTCGGCGCCGCCACAGCCGGCGCCCGACGCGTCCTACACAACCTCGCCGGCCAGTCCTTCACTCCGTCACGGGATCATCGTCGCCAGTATCGTCGCCAGTTAGGCGGAAGGCGCAGACGAGAGAATACCGATCGCCGGGGATGACCATTCACGCCGTCTCGACTGGTCGCTCTTCCGTGAAGAATGTTCGCTGGATATCAAAAACATGAACGCCGTACGGAATTGAAAGCGAGACCTTGCTTGTCGCAGGGGCGGTCGGGTCATCACCTCCGGACGCGAGCGTTAGAGACGCGCGACTGCACGACACCCAGCGCACAGCGGTAACCATGCTGTTACTCCTCGGAGTCCCTCCCGCACAGTCATGGGTCTGGTCTCGGTCGCCATGACGAAGCGGTATCAGCACGTCACGATGGAGCTAGCTGCCACGATCGCCGACCAGCTCGGCGAACTGTTCTGGGCGCCGAGGCACTGACGGCGGAGCTGGCGAGTACCCGGAAACCCACCCGACGGGGTACAACTGAGACCCGTCCAACGGGCCGCCGGACACTCTCCCGGAGTGACCTCTGCTTTTCATCTGGCAAGGCTGGCGGTAGCGGTGGGATTTGAACCCACGGAGGCTTGCACCTCACACGCTTTCGAGGCGTGCTCCTTCGGCCGCTCGGACACGCTACCGTCCGCCAGTTTACAAGAGGCACCGACCGAGCCTCCGCGCGGGGCGAAGCGTGCCACCGGAGTCGTGATCACCTGGCTGGACCGAAGATCGTCGACGACAACGAGGTGGTCGCCGTGACTGGTACCACCTCCGAGCGGCGGACGGGGGCGGCTTCGTGTGGACGCAGGCGGACTGCCAGGGTCTGGCGATGCTCACCCGCCATCCGTCAGCAACCAGCACCGTTCTGCACCCATGCGTCGAACCCGACTTCGCGGTCGTCGACGTCGAGACGACCGGCCTCAACGCCCGCCGTGACCGGG
>JBGSWT010000470.1:0-25539 GCA_041751815.1 Pseudonocardiaceae bacterium | reverse complement strand
CGGTGAGCCGCACGGCATCCCACTGCCGCAAGCCCAGGGCGTCGAGCACCTCCGGGTGCAAGCGGATCACGCCACGCCGCGCGTCCAAGGCCGAGGTCGTGAGCCTGGCGGTGAGGGTGATCCGGGGCGCGCCATAGCGGTTACTCATTCTGTTGTCTGCACGCCTCCATTCCGTACCGGACCATCTTAGGTCTTGTCCGGACTCTGGGAGGCGTTACTGCGCGCTCTCGGGCTTGCGTCCCCAGCCCGTCCAGACGGTTCCGGTCCGCCAGGCGAAGGCGGGATCGGTGAGCAGGTGCAAGAGCGCGTCGATGTCGTGGTCGCTGACGAGATCTGTAGCCAGCATCGGACCGCGGAGGGATTCGATCGACGTCGCGCACAGCTGGCTTCCGGTCGATCCGCCGGGACAGTAGGCGCGTTCACCGCTGGCCTGGACATCCACGAGGCCCTGCTCTTCGAGGGCACCTGGGATTCGCTCGCCGTAGCCGATGTCCGCCCCGGCGTTGCTCACTGTCGCCAGGAATGCCGCCCACACGCGCGTGAAGATGTCGGATGGTCGAGCCGGAGCGACTGCGCGTAGATCGAAGTCGCCTACCACGACCCAACCCCCGGGTCGCACTGCGGAGACCATGCGTGTCAAAGCTTTGTCTCGCTCCGGCAAGTGCAGCAGCACGAAGCGCGCGTGTACAAGGTCAAAGGCCTGATGCGGGAGTGCGTCGGCCAGGATGTCATGACAGATCACCTCGACGTTGGGGGCGTCGAGGTGCCCCAATGCGTCGGTCTCACGGTCGGTCGCCACGACGTGCCCGCTCGGACCAACCCGCTCACTGAACCAGCGCGCGATCGACCCGCCGCCTGCGCCAACATCGAGGCAGGCCCAGCCTTCGCCGACTCCAACTGCGTTAAGATACCGGATTGTGTGGGCATCGCTCGTGTTCTGGATGAGGGCAATGCGTTCACGCTCGGCGCCGCCACCCATCGCCTGAGCAAACATGTAACGAGATTCGCCTTGATGCAGCTGCGCCACGAACGCCTCCTCATGTTCTGCGCCCGACTAGGCCTTGGCCGCCCGGTCGCGGTTACCTCTGGTCACCTTACTCATGGCGGCTAGCATGACTGGCGGGTCAAACGCTATAGGATCGTCGGCTGCATGTAAGGAGCGCGGACGCACCCAGCCCGGTCAAGATCGCCAGGGTCGGAGAGTCGACAAACCGTGTGCCACAGAGTTGGTGGATGTCCCTCCTGACAACACGACTTGCCCACGTCATAATGCTCTAGATCGAGATTTCGAACCTAGCCCGGACGGTGTCCGAAGGCCACCGTCCGGCTGGACCACATGAACGATCCTTAAAAATGAGGGCAGGGGGAAAGGGTAGATGACAGGTTCTTGCCTGCTGGCCCTCGGTCATTACCAGCCGGCCCAAGTAATGACCAACGATGACCTCGCGAGGATTGTCGGCACCAACGACGAGTGGATTCGGAGGCGGGTCGGCATCCGAACGCGTCACATCGCAGCTAAGAATGAGTCCGTAGCCGATATGGCCGGACAAGCCGCGTCGAAAGCGTTGGCGCATGCCGGATTAGCCGCAGCGGACATAGATCTTGTCGTGGTCGCCACGTGCACCGCGGTCGACCGCTCGCCCAACGTCGCGGCTCGCGTCGCCGCGCAATTGGGAATCCCATCGCCCGCCGCCCTCGACGTCAACACTGCCTGCTCCGGGTTTACGCACGCTTTGGCATTGGCAGACAGCACGATCCGCACCGGCGCCGCTACCAAATCGTTGGTCATCGGTGCGGAGAAGCTCAGTGAATTCACCGATTGGTCGGATCGCACCACTTGCGTGCTGGTCGGTGACGGCGCCGGCGCCGCTGTCGTGGTAGCCTCCGATACGCCGGAGATTAGTCCTGTCGTCTGGGGCTCCGTTCCCGAGATGGGTCGTGCTGTGGTCATCGAGGGGGCCTTGGGCACTTTCTCGCAGGAAGGGCAGGCGGTCTACTCCTGGGCTATCACAGTGTTACCCGCCATCGCGCGGCGAGTGTGCGAGCGCGCCGGCGTTGCGCCTGAGGAATTGGGCGGTGTGATTCTACATCAAGCCAACCTGCGGATCATAGAACCGGTTGCTCGCAAGCTCGGCGCGGTCAACGCCGTTATTGCTCGCGACGTTGTGGATTCGGGCAACACCTCAGCGGCTAGTATCCCCCTCGCCTTCTCCAAGCTTGTCGAGCGGAACGAGATCGCCAAGAGCGCACCGGTCCTGCTTTTCGGCTTCGGTGGCGGACTCTCATACGCTGGTCAGATCGTCCGATGCCCGTAGCACGTGGCGCCGATGATGGCGGATGCGTCCAAGGTCGGGTGCACGGGTTGGCGGCGGGTTGCGGCTGCCCCCAGCTCGACCGTACCTTCGCGGTCTCCTAGGTGGGCTGTTTGCCCCGCATTGTCCGATCGAGTGATCGTTTCCCTCACGGTCCTGCCACGAAACCGCGTCGATCCGTCAGCGTTCAACTGGGGATACTACTCAGTTGAACAGCCGGATCGGGCACGACGGCAAGCTAGAAGAGCGCGAGGGTGCTCGGCGTCATTCAGCGCTGTTCCAGCTTGTCTGCGAACTCCTTCCAGGCCTGCGCACATGAGCGGGCCGCATCGGAGACCGTGGATCTGGAGTGCGCGGGCACATTGTCGATCAGCTGGTCCCACTCTTTGGCATCCACCGCAAGGGCGCGTAATAAGCGAATCAGGCTGCGTCCCGCCTGGGTAAACCGGAGTGAAGGATCTTTGCACAATTTCTGCAGGCGAAGAGCGCGATCCTCGACAGATACTAGACCTAGCATTTTATTACCACGCGGGCGTGGTGGGCTCCCGGGCTTCGTCTGATGAGTCTTCCGCTGGTTACCGTCATGTCGCTTCAACCGGACTGGATCCTGGCCACGACGAAGCCGTTCACGCACGTTCTGCGCCGTTCCCACGGAGATCCCCGCCGCGCTGGCAATCTCGCGCAAAGAGGAATCCGGCTTGTCGACCATCAATTCGCCAGCGATCCTCCGGCCTTCCGCCGCGTTGAGCGGACGAATCCGACCGTCGCGACCGACCCGGGTGTTCGACTGCGGACCTTTCGCGGTTGAACACCGACGTATCGCACCTACGGTCTTGGCAGCAAGTCCTGTCGACGATGCGATCGCTCGGTCAGACCACTGCGGGTGATATTTGATAATACGGGCAGCGGCCGCGGTGCGGTCCGCCAGCGAAAGAGGTAACCCGTGCTTGATGTTCGCCTCGACTGCGAGAACGAAGGCGTGACCTTCATCGCCCTCGAAGAAGCGTGCCTCGATCTCGTCCTGACCACGTAACACGGCGGCACGCAAGCGATGCATCCCGTCGATGACGCGCATGGTAGAGCGGTCTACGATAATCGGTGGAAGCGCCACTTCCGACTCGGCGAGCGCTCGGACGTGGTCGCCGTTCTCCCCGGCAAGTCGCGGTGAATCGGCGGACCGCAGTGAGCTGATCGGTATCCTTATCACCCTACGTTGATCTCGCTGACCTCCACGCCACGAGGCAGCCGGATATAGATCATCGTATCTCCGGGCCTCGCCGGATACTGCCTCGTCCCAGCTTTCCATTGGTGAACCTCTTGTAATCAGGTAATTATCAAAGTTGGGCAGGAGGTACGCCGCGCTCAGATAAGAGCCGCTGGCAGACCCCGTAGATACATACCCTCCCGGTGTATTTTGAGACGTCTGAAGTAACTCTTCGTTGAGTTGCGACGTGCTGATCAGGTGGCGGACCCGTCCGGCGGGTCACAAGACGCTACCGATATGGATTCTCATCGACGCTGATGAGTACGCAATGCGCTGACGGCGGTCACCGAAACGACCCTGTCAAGGTTGCTCGGACCAACGTTACGGGTAGCGTTAGGGGTAGCGCAGCTGTGAACCTGAGGTCAGGACGACTGTCTGGACAGTGAACGGCAGTCACCAGATCCGCTCATGCGCCTAGAATGTTGATCGTGAGCCGCGGGCGACCACCGGCGGGGTCAGCGTGTGCCGCGGTCACTCAGGGAGCGTGTGCAGCTCCGAGACCTGAAGGAGCACAAGGAAACCACCAGCTTCGCATACGTAACGAGTTTATCGGCGTGCTAGAGAAGGCGAATTAGTCCCACGTCGGGTCGCCACGACTGGCACCGCCGTCCGGGGCTCGGGCTCGTCCGCCGCGCCGCCTTCCTGAACCGCCGTCTGCTCACGAGCTATTTCGGAATACGGCTATTGCGGAACACATCGAGGTGTTCTATAACTAGAAGCGTCGACACTCCAGGCTCGGCTGCAACATCACCAGAAGAGATCCGCAGCATAGAATGCGCGCTTAGCGACTGCCCAGTAAAAAGAGCTGGAGACTCCAGGACCCTCGGCATCCGCTTCAGGTTCCCGAGCGCTTCCATGGACTTTACGAAATCCGCACTGCGCGGCCCGTCATCACCACGCTACTGCGCCGCGCGGTTGCCCACCAGCGTATTCAAGCCGCGTTACGCAGTACCTGCGCGACAGACTTGACGTACTACGGATACCGCCGCCAGCGTGGCCAAGAGCGTCTCCACCAGGAGGATGATCATGGTAGTAGCCACCCACCCGGTAGTCGGCGTGTGCGGCGCGGACCGGGACTGCCGAGATCCTCTCCTGCGCCTGTGCCGACTGATGGACCGAGACTCCGTGGTCCCGCTGCACGGTCACGACGACAGTGGCGTGATCGCGGTGCGTGGTCGGATCAACGGTGCAGCGGTCTTTGCATACTGCACCGACGCCACGCGGATCGGTGGTGCGCTGGGTGCAGCGGGGAGCACGCACGTGGTCACTGCCATCGACCGTGCCGTAACGGAGAGCTGTCCCGTGATCGGCATCTGGGAATCTGGAGGTGCGCGGCTCGCCGAGGGGGTGGAGTCGCTGGAAGGCGTCGGCCGCATGTTCGCGGCCATGACTCGTGCGTCCGGCAAGATCCCGCAAATCTCGCTGGTAGTGGGTCCTGCCGCCGGTGCCGCTGCCTACGGTCCGGCGCTGACCGACGTTGTGATCATGTCTTCGGCGGCGAGGATATTTGTGACCGGTCCCCACGTCGTGCGCAGCGTCACCGGCGAGCAGATTGACATGGAGGCGCTGGGTGGACCGGACACACATAGCCGCAACTCCGGGGTTGCGCACGTGGTGGTGGAATCGGAGGCTGAGGTTTGGGAGCGAGCACGTCGGATCACAACCTTGCTTGCCCAGCCCGGGGAGTTCGTCCTACGAACGCTCCAGAAGATCGCAAATCCGGGGTCGGTTTTGCCCGACTCAATACGCCGTGCTTACGACGTCCGGCCGTTGATTCGCCGGCTTCTCGACGGCAACGAGGAAAGCACGGTGTTGGAGGAGTTGCAGCCAAGATGGGCCCCCAACATGTTGATCGGTCTCGGTCGGCTGGCTGGCCGCACCATCGGGGTGATCGCAAACAACCCGCTGCGTAAAGGCGGCTGTCTGGACTCTCTCAGCGCCGAGAAGGCGGCCCGATTCACGCGAATGTGCGACTCATTCGGGATTCCACTCCTGGTGTTGGTTGATGTGCCCGGTTACCTGCCGGGTGCCAGCGAGGAGCGGGCCGGAGTGGTGCGACGCGGCGCCAAGCTGCTGCACGCATTCGCCGAATGTGTGGTGCCACGTGTGACGCTGGTGACCCGCAAGTCCTACGGCGGTGCCTACATCGCCATGAATTCCCGGTCGCTGGGCGCCACCGCCGTGTTCGCCTGGCCGGATGCAGAGGTCGCCGTGATGGACGCCGAAGCGGCGGTGGCAGTGCTCCATCGCAAGAGGCTTGCGGCCGCGATGGAGGAGGATCAGGAAGCGTTGCGCGCCAGACTCGTCGACGAGCACAACCGGATCGCAGGCGGTATTAAGCGCGCCATCGCGATCGGGGCGATCGACGAGGTAATCGAGCCAATAGACACACGCCGCCGCGTCGCCGAGGCCCTCGCCGGTGCCCCCGCCATTCGCGGTCGGCACGGCAACATCCCGCTATGAGGTCACGGCTACCCACGACCATTTTCAACAGTGCACACCGCGTTGACCGTATCAATCTGGCCCCACATTGACTCTCTCTGTGGGACAAGTAACGAGCTGCTGGAAGGGATACCTTCCATGTCCAGCGACCCTGAGGACACGAGATGATCATCACGCCACAGGTGGGCAAGAAACTGGGTGCCACGGTAACCGGCCTTGACCCCCGTACTGCTTCGGATCAAGATTTTGCAGCACTGCGCGACGCTATCTACTCGACGAAGATCGTCGTACTGAAGAACCAGAGTCTTTCCTTGGCGGAGTTCGTCGCACTTGGGCGCCGCTTGGGCCGCCCCGAGATCTACTACCAGCCTATGTATCACCACCCTGACCAGAAGGAAATCTTCGTCTCGTCGAATGTGAATGACGACGAGAAGCAGATCGGGGTACCCAAGACTGGAAAGTTCTGGCACGCTGACTACCAGTTCATGGCCAACCCGTTCGGCCTTACGCTTATCTACCCGCAGGTAGTTCCCATGACGAGCCGCGGTACCTACTTCATCGACATGGGCGAGGCTTATGAGAGGCTTCCCGACGAGCTCAAGTCCGCCATCGTGGGCACCCGCGTGGTGCAGAGCGTGCGACGCTATTTCAAGATCCGGCCGACCGACGTTTACCGGCCGGTCACGGAGTTACTTGAGGAGATCGAGCAGGAAACCCCGGCGATCCAGCACTCGACTACGTTCAAGCATCCTGTCACCGGCGAGACCGTCCTGTACATCAGTGAAGGCTTCACCAGTGCCATCCTGGACATTTGGGGCCAGCCCATGGAAGGCGACATCCTTCGAAAACTCCTCGAGGCCACCGGTCAGCTCGATATGACCTTCCAGCACGAGAACGTTCACCTGCAGACCTTCGAAGCCGGCGATCTACTCATCTGGGACAACCGCAGCTTGATCCACCGTGCGCTACACACGACGACTCCAGAACCCGCAGTGTCGTATCGCGTCACTGTGCATGACGAATACCCGTTCTATGAGGGCGTCGCGAGCTTGGCTGACTCGACGGCCTCATAGATCTCGCATGCCTAAGAGAGGTAGCCATGGCGACCAGGTGCCCGATGCACGCCAATCTGATGCCCTTCGAAGGCGAGTTCTTCGTCGATCCCTACCCCACCTATGCTCGGATGCACCGAACAGGGCCCGCACATCGAATCTGTGTACCTGGTGGGCAACCGGCATGGCTGATCACCAGATACGAGGAAGCCAGTGAGGCGCTCAAGGATTGCCGGCTGGTCCGCAGCCGCAAGTATGCTGGCTCGCATTATAGTAACGAGATTATTCCGGAAGTGGTGCAAGCGGGTAATTTACACATGGAGGATGGTCCAGTACACACTCGGTTGCGTCGGCTCATGAACTTTGCCTTCATGCCAAAACGTGTCGAGCAGATGATTCCACGCATTAAGGAAGTTACCACCAGGTCACTCGACATCATTGCCGACGCTGGCGGAGGTGACATTATGTCCACGCTTGCCGCGCCACTTCCAATAACTATTATCAGTGATATCCTGGGCGTACCTGTCGATGCGCGCGGTAACTTCAGGAAGTGGAGCGATGAGATGCTCGTCGGTCACGGGGAGACCGCGAGCCTCGCCGGGCGGAGTCTACTGCAGTTCGTCGTCGAGCTCATCGCTGCGAAAAGACGACAACCGGCAGATGATCTCATCTCCTACTGGATTGAGGTGCAAAAAGAAGACGCCGACGAGCTCAGTGATCAGGAGATGCTGGGCATGGTCTTCTTTCTGCTTCTAGGTGGATACGACACGACGGTTGGCCAGATCGGAGCCTCTGTTCTCGCGCTGATTAAAAACCCGGACATGGTGAAGCGGCTCCGGGTGGCTCCCGAGCTGATTCAGGATGCTGTCGAAGAGCTGATGCGCTGGGACGGCTCCACCCACACGGGCATTCGCCGTTTTGCTGCCGAAGATCTTCCCATCGGTAAAGTTAATATCTCGGCGGGCGACACGGTGCTGATCTCACTGGCCGCCGCAAATCGAGATCCAGAACGGTTTGAGAAGCCTGAGATCCTTGATTTTGACCGGCCAGATAATATCCAGCTCGGCTTTGGGCGAGGACCGCATAACTGTCCCGGTAAGGAGCTGGCTCGTTTGGAGTTGCGTATCGCTTTAGGGGAGCTTGTGCGACGATTTCCAGATATGACACTTGCTGTTCCGCAGGAGCATATCGTCTGGCGGCCGTCCTACATAATTCGCGTGCCACAGAAACTGCCGATTACCGTCTAGCTCGTGGCCAGGAGAGGAACTGATTGGTCATGACCGACTTACGCTGCCCGGCTCTACCGCCTTCGACCCCGTTTGACACCGAGTTCTTTACGGATCCGTACCGCACTTACGAGCGGCTTCTGGCAGAGGGGCCAGTCCACCGAATTATGACGCCGGATGGGGTGCTTGCTTGGCTTGTCACCCGATATTCTGACGTACGGCAGGGGCTTGCCGACCACCGTCTCGTGCGGAACATCAAGCATGCTGGTGGTGATTACCGTCGGTACCCGCTCCCCGAGGAGTTCACTAAGTCGTTGGTTCGCTCGGATCCCCCAGAGCACACCCGGCTGCGCAAGTTTATGAACATGGCTTTTACTCCCAAGCGTGTCCGGGGACTTCGGCCGCGCATCACCGAGATAGCGAATCAGCTGGTCGACGACATGGGGACGCATGGTGAGACTGACTTGATGGCATCCTTTGCCGCACCTCTGCCCATCACCATCATCGCTGACATGCTGGATATTCCGCACGAGCAGCGGGTGGATTTCCGTCATTGGGCCGATGTGATTTTGGGTGTAGATCTTGTGCAGATGAGGGAGGGCGGAGCCAGCATGCTATGTTGCTTGAACGAAGTGATCGAACGCAAGCGCAAGCAGTCTGGTGACGACCTGTGGTCGGTGTGGCTCGAAGGACGTGACGAGGCAGGTCGTGGGCTCGATCATCACGAGTTGATCGGTATGGGCTTCATGGTCCTGATTGGCGGCTACGATCCGACGGCCGGTGTCATCGGTTGCAGCGTGCTGGCATTGCTGGACGACCCGGGCAAGCTGAAGCGGTTACGTGAGGCGCCGGAACTGATGCCTGCCGCAATTGAGGAGTTCCTGCGTCTTTACGGCTCGAATCATACGGCTGCCCGGCGATTCGCGGCTGAAGACGTGACCATTGGAGATGTCACCATCCCCGCTGGCGACACGGTACTTCTCTCGCTCGGAGCCGCGGACCGTGATCAAGCTCGGTTTGACGAGCCGAACTGTTTCGACTTCAATCGGGCAGACAACCGCCATGTGGCGCTCGGGCACGGTCCACATTACTGCCCAGGTGCTGAACTAGCACGTATAGAGGTCACCGTCGCACTGGAGACGGTCCTGCCTCGTCTGCCGAATATGAAGCTTGCGGTACCGGCCAGGGAGGTCACCCTCCGGCCCGCGTACTTCATCCGTTCGCCGATCAAGTTGCCCGTGGTGTACTGATGAGCAGCGTGGACCATCTGGTGGCAGATGCGACCGGACACAATCACGGCTCGGACGACGTCCTACTCGAGCGGGTGCTCCTTCCCTATCGGGCGAACTGTCATTATCTGAAGTCGGCTCAGGTGGCCGGGGGCGAACCGGCGGAGGGCGGTCGCCTCATGGCGGCGTGTGAATTTGAAATTCTCGAATCGTGCTATATTGACGATACCGGTCACTTCAATGCGGTCGAATTCAATATCTGCTACAATCAGATGTTATATTATCTGCTCGCCAAGTCAGTTCAGAGCAGGCTGGCACGACCCTTTTCTGGCTGGACAATGGACGGCTACTGGAAACGGCAGCTTGCTGACATTCTGATCGTTGAATTTCACAGTATCTTCAGGCGAGGAATGCGGGGGCGACGTTTCTTCGGCGAGATCGAAATCGTCGATATCGCGGAGTGGGAGGGTAGCGATATCAGGGAGCCGCTGGTCGTTCTCGATACCGTGTGCCGTTATTGGGACGACGACGGAGGTGACTGCCAAGGCAAAGTCAAGATCGCGATCACGCACCCGCCCGAGTCAGGGTGTTAGATTGGGGGCGCTCCATGGACTTACTCACTCCAACCGTCAAGCAGCTCTGGAAGCTTGCGAAATCCGAGCGCCGGGCCGCGCTGGAAACCATAGTGGCGGCGGAATTCAAGGTCACCTTGTTGATGTCCGAAGGTCAAGAGCTTCCGCTCGACCAGAACTATTTCGACCTCGGCCTCACATCGCTGCGTGTCACCGAGGTCAAGCAGCGGCTGGAGGCCCAACTCGGGTCCGAGATAAACGCGTCCGTACTACTCGAACAGCCGACAGTGGAACAGCTCATGGCGCACCTCACCGGTGAGGTGCTTACCGAACTCTTTGCGGTCGCGCCGGTGGAAGTTACTCATCCGCCGACGGTGGCGGTGCGCAAGCCGCTCGTCGACAAGCTGCTCAAGAACCTTTACGAGGCATGACCATGCGCCGCCGAAACAGGGTGGTGCATGGCAGGAGGTAGGACTGTGCCAGCGAAATGCACGGCTACGCAAGAGGAACCTGATCAAACTCATGAGACGCTCCAGCAGCGGAACCAGCTGCTCGATGAGCTGCTGCTGGAAAAGTACGAGCCAATCGCGGTCGTGGGCATTGGCCTGCGCTTCCCCGGTAGCAATGAAACTCCGGCCGATTTCGCGGAGTTCCTCCGCGCTGGGCGTTCCGGCACTGGCCCGATACCGACGGACCGCTGGGACGTCGATGGGTTCGCCTCTGGGGACTTTGGGACAAAGGGGAAAGTGCACACCGTCGGCGGCGGTTTCTTGGACGAGATCGACCAGTTTGACCCGGTCTTCTTCAACATTTCGCCGAAGGAAGCGCAGTATGTCGACCCACAACAGCGGCTCGTGTTGGAGACCGCGTGGGAAGCGTTGGAGAACGCCAACATCGATCCCACAACGTTGCGGCACAGCAACGGGGGTGTGTATGTGGGGGTCAGCTGTGTCGACTACACACTGGAAGTGGACGCTCTGTCTTACGAGGAACTGGACGCGCATATCGGTACTGGTACCGCGCACAGCGCGGTACCAGGCCGGTTATCGTACTTCTTGGGGTGGCGCGGCCCGTCTATGGCTATTGACACGGCCTGCTCGTCCTCACTGGTGTCGTTACACCTAGCAGTCGAGGGCCTTAGGCGACGAGAGTGCGAGATCGCGTTATGCGGTGGAGTGAACGCGATTCATCATCCCCGCAACCACATCGTTTTCTCGCAGGCGAAAATGCTTGCGCCAGACGGGCGTTGTAAAACTTTCGATGGGACCGCGGATGGCTACAGCCGCAGTGAAGGATGCGCGATGGTTGTCCTCAAGCGCATGTCAGACGCCAAACGTGATGGTGACCTTATTCTCGCGCTCGTTCGGGGTACTGCGGTGCGTCAGGACGGTGAGAGCGGAGGCCTTACGGTACCCAACGGTTCCGCCCAGGAAGGCGTGATGCGCGCCGCTTTGGACAGTGCCATGCTGGAGCCGGGCGATATCCAGTACGTGGAGGCGCACGGCACCGGGACTGCGCTGGGGGACCCGATCGAAATGGGCGCGATCCGTGCCGTGTTCGCCGGCTCGCGAAGTAAGGCAGACCCGGTAATCGTCGGCTCGCTCAAGACCAACGTTGGCCATATGGAGGCCGCGGCGGGCATCGGCGGAGTCGTGAAGACCATCCTGCAGCTCTTCGAAGCTGAAATCTACCCGCACCTGCACCTGGACAAGCCGTCCGACCACATCCCATGGGATAACCTTCCGGTGACGGTGCCCACTCGGGGTCGTCCGTGGACCGCTGATAGTCGACGTGCGTTGGTGAACTCGTTCGGCTTCGCGGGAACGATCGCCACTGCTGTTTTGGAGCAGGCACCTCCCAGTGCCGGGCGGCCCGATAGTGGCCGGTGCGATGATGCTCACGTGTTCGCGCTCTCGGCGAAGAGCAAGAAGTCACTCCGCTTGCAGATCGAAAAGTACCAGCGGTACTTTGCGACGCATACCGGATACGACCTTGCTGAGGTGTGCTACACGAGCAACGTCGGGAGGTCACACTTCAATGTGCGTCTTGCTGGCGTGGTCCACGACCGTGCAGAGCTGGCGCGGCTGCTTGCCAGCAAGCTATCGCAGCTGGGAAAAGATGAAAAGTCTGGCCGTGACATCCGCAAAGTCGCTCTGCTGTTTACCGGACAGGGCTCGCAGTATCCCGGTATGGGGTCGCCACTCTATGAACGTTATCCGGTCTTTCGGAGGCATCTCGACGAGTCCGACCGCCTGTTCGAACCTTACTTGGGGCGGTCCATCAAGGCGTTGATGTTTGGCGATGCGCAGGACGCCGAACAGATCCACCAAACCGTCTACACACAGCCGGCGTTGTTCGCTCTGGAGTACGCCGTTGCACAACTCTGGCTCAGCTGGGGCGTGGTGCCAAGTGTGTTGATCGGACACAGCATCGGAGAAGTGGTTGCGGCGACCGTGGCCGGGCTGTTCTCGCATGAGGACGCGGTCCGGCTGGTAGCCGCCCGAGCCCGGCTGATGCAATCGGTCTCCACCCCAGGGGGCATGGTGGCCGTGCAGGCATCAGCGGACGAGGTCGCTGCTGTGCTTGAGAGATACCCTGATGTGGCCTTTGCCGCGGTGAACGCTCCAGGTCAATGCGTGGTGTCAGGCGGAAGGGACTCACTGGCCGAGGTCGTTGAGACGTTGCGGGAGCGCGGCATAGCTACCAAGTCAGTGCCGGTGTCGCATGCGTTCCACTCGCCGTTGATGAACGAAGTGCTTGACGAATTTCGTAACACCATCGCGGACATTCGATTCTATGAGCCCGAACTGACCCTCGTCGCTAATCTGACCGGCGAGGTGGCCAAGCCGGCAGAGATCTCCACTATTGAGTATTGGGTCCGCCATATCGGCGAGCCAGTGAAGTTCGCAGCAGGTATGCGTGCCATCGAGCGGCGCGGCAGACACGTTTTCGTCGAAGTCGGCCCGTCTGCAGCGTTGACGAGCCTGGGCAAGCAGAGCCTGGCGGCCGAGGAACATCTCTGGCTGAGCAGCTTGCACGTCAAGGACTCCGATGGCAGCGTGATCCGCAAGGCGCTCAGTGAGTTTTACACGGTCGGCCTGCCAGTGTCCTGGACGGGCTACCACAACGGACGTGCCGGACGTGGGGCCAACCTACCGACCTACGCCTTCGACCGGAAGAGGTATTGGCTGCCAATCAGCGGCAAGCGCCACACCAAGGGCACCGCCGCGAATGTCACGGAAGTGCACCATCCGTTGCTGGGTCAGGAAGCCACGACACCGGAGCAACTCCAGTCGGGGATGCGTGAATTCATCACCCTGATCGGCCCAGATCGGCCAGAGTACCTCGCCGATCACGTCGTCATGGGCCAAGTGGTGTTTCCGGCGGCCGGATACGTCGAGATGTTGCTGGCGCTGCAGGATGCGGTATACGGCGAAACTCACCATCTGATTGAGGATCTACAGATTCATGAGCCGTTGCTGCTCACCGAGGAACAACTGACCGAGGTGCGCACCCGGTTGCGGCCGAATCCGGATGGCAGGACTGACGTGGAGATCGTCAGCCGGGTAACCAGCGGCGACCGCACAATCGAGCGCTGCCACGCCACAGCGGCGATCGACCTGGCGGCGCACACCGGGTCCGTATCCGCCCTGGCGGATACCGGTTCGAGCATCCGCGCGCAGGCGCAGCAGTCGACTGCGGCGCAGGATGCCGAGCGCACAGCCGATGACCTGTACGCCGACTTCGCCGACTTGGGGCTGACGTACGGCCCCGAGTTCCGACGGATCTGCAAGCTCGCCCGCCACGGTGCACATATCTCGGTTGGCGAGCTGCGCGGACAACGCACTGCGGCCGTTGAGCACCTCCCGCCTGCGATCCTTGACTGCGTCATCCAGAGTCTGGCAGCCGTGGTGGACGACGGTCACACCTACTTGCCAGTCCGGTTCGGCCAGTTCCAGCTGCTGAAAAAGCCCAAAGGCACGCAGCTGCGCAGCCTGGCACGCGTCAGTGGTGCGGACCCCGCCAGCGGGGAGCTCACCGCTGACCTCATGTTGCTGGACGCCGACCGGCCGGTTTTCCTGGTGCGAGGGCTGGGCTTCAGACGGGTAGCCAACGCTTCCCCCGCATCCAGACGCCGGCTGTTCCACGAGCCTCGCTGGGTCAAGCGCTCGCTAGTGCGCCCGGGGGTTGCGCAGTCGCGCCATGTACTCGTGCTGCACCGCACCGAAGCGGACCTGGCTGACCTCGTCACGCAGACGGCGAAGACCGACACCAGACTGTCCTTCGCGTCGACCGTCGCGGACACCGCGCGGATCCTGCGCGAACGGCCGTCCGATGTGTGCTGGTTCTGGCGAGCCGGTTCCGAAGCGATCGGTGAAGCATGGCTACGGGCCGAATGCGAACACAACTACCGTGATCTGCTCGAGCTGTTGCGGCTGTTGGAACGCGAACGCTTCGGCCGTGACCAGCGGCTTTGGCTGGTCACCGAAGGCGGCCAGTGGTTGGCAGACGACCCCGCTGGCAACGGTGAACAGTTGCCGGCCGCCACGCTGTGGGGATTCGGGCAGACGCTGTGGACCGAGTACCCCTCATACCGGGTCACGCTGATCGACCTGCCAGCTGGCGGTACCGACCATCAGCCGCTGCTCGACGAGTGGCATGCCGCGGAACCCGACGAATTCCAGGTGGCGTACCGGGACGGCAGTCGACATGTTCGGCGAATTTTTCCCAGCGACTTTGGGGCCACCCGGGACGATAACTTCGAGCTCGCCATCAAGGAGTACGGCGAGTTCGCCAATGTCAAACCCGTGCCGATAGAGGACGTCTCCCCCCGGGATGATGAGATCCAGGTGCGAGTGCACGCCGCTGGGCTGAACTTCAAGGACGTGCTCAATGCCCTAGGTCTGCTCAAACAGCACGCCACTGAGGCAGGGCTCGAATACAAGCCGCTGCCACTAGGTTTCGAATGCTCCGGCACTGTGGTAGCGGTCGGTCCGATGGCGGAGTTCCAAGTCGGCGCCGAGGTGATCGTCAGCAACCTGGGCTGCCTGAGGCAGCGAATCACCGTGCCCTCCGCGATGGCGGTCTGCAAGCCCTCCAACGTGGGGTTCGCCGAAGCGGCGGGGCTTCCGACGGCATACGTCACCGCCTACCACGCCCTTCACGATCTCGCCGGGATCAAGCCCGGGGACCGGGTGCTCATCCACGCTGCCGCTGGCGGTGTCGGCCAGGCCGCCGTCCAGCTCGCCAAGCTCGCCGGCGCCGAGGTATACGCCACCGCGAGTCCCCGCAAGTGGCCGGTGCTGCGAGCACAGGGCGTTGAGTACATCCTGAACTCGCGCACCCTTGATTTCGCTGACGAGATCATGCGGCTCACCGAAGGGGAAGGCGTCGATATCGTCCTCAACAGCCTGAACAAGGACTATATCCCCGCAGGAATACGGGTATTGACCCGCAACGGTAGGTTCGTGGAACTGGGCAAGATCGGGGTCTGGTCCTCGGAGCAGGTGCACCAGGTACGCCCCGACGTGTCCTATCACAATTTCGATCTCAGCGAGCTCGACCCCAACGAGCTGATCGCGGTCAACAAGCGGATTCTGTTGACTATTGCGGAGCTGCTGACCAAGGGCTTCCTGCGACCCTTGCCCACCACTGTCTACAATCTAGACGAGGTCGAGGAAGCGTTCGGGGTGCTCAGCCGCGGTGCCAACACGGGCAAACTGGTCATCGCTTTTGCGGAGCAGAGCGCCGCGCCCGCAGCAGCGTCAGCCGCGGTGAGGCCTGACCGTACATACCTCATCACCGGTGGCCTCGGTGCACTCGGCGTGGTGACCGCCGAGAAACTCACCGCCCTCGGCGCCCGTCATCTCGTGCTGATGAGCAGGCGGGCCGTGCCAAGCGGCGACATGATCCAATTGGAAGCCCGGCTGGGCGCGGATGTGCGGGTGAGCGTGTTCCAAGGCGACGTCGCTAACGCCGAGGACGTCGGCCGGCTCGTGGCGACGTTGCGGCAAGGTCCTCTGCCCCTTGGTGGCATCGTCCATGCGGCAGGCGTTCTCAATGACATGCCCGTCGCCGCTCAAACATGGGAGCACATCGACACGGTGTTTCGGCCAAAGGTGTACGGCACCTGGCTGCTGCACCAGGCCGCCAAATCCTTCTCACAGCTGCGGTTCTTTGTTGGTTACTCTTCTGTCTCCGCAGTCCTCGGGCCAGCGGCGCAAGCGAATTACGCGGCGGGTAACGCGTTTATCGACACCGTGATGCGCTGGCGGGCTGGGCAGGGCCTGCCCGGCTTGAGCATCGGCTGGGGACCCTGGTCGGATGTGGGTATGGCCGCCAAGCTCGGCCGCCTGCACGCCAAGAGCATCGAAAGCCAAGGCGTCGGGTTCCTCAAGCCTGCGGACGGTACACGTGCTCTGTTTAAAGTGCTCGAACAGCCGATCGCGCAGATCATGGTCGGCGAGTTCGACTGGGACCGCTATGTCGCGACCAAGCCGGCAGCCAGCGCACTCTACAAGCAGGTAGCCAGCAGGGGCGACGACACCACAACACGCATCGACGTGGACGCGCTCGCCAGCATACCCAAGACCGAGAGGATAGCGACCGTCAACGAATTGATCCGCGTCAAGGTCGCTAAGGTGCTTCACTTCGAAGGCGCGGATGACGTCGACCCGGACGCGAAGTTTGTCGAGCTGGGACTGGACTCTCTGGTGGCCGTGGAGCTGAAGAACGCGTTGGAAGCGGCATTCCGGATTCCCCTGCCCACCGCGATCGTATTCGACTACCCGTCCATCGACCTGCTCGCAGGCTTCCTCGACGAGCAGTTGGCGCCGCGGACCACTGAGGACGGCTCGACACCGGGCGAAGATGAGGACGTGCGGAACTTGGCTGACGCTGACGCTGACGCTGAGCTGGCGGCTCTGAGGGACCTGTGAGCATGAAGGATTACATCGAGTCGCTCGAATCGCTGTCGAAGAAGCAGCTTGTCCTCATGCTGGCGCGGCAGAGGTTGGAGGAGTCGCACGGCATTGCCGTAGTCGGCATAAGCTGCCGGCTGCCGGGCAGCATCGACGACGCTGAGACGTTCTGGCAGGCACTGCTCAAGGGACGCGTCATCGTGGAAGAGGGGCTTGGCGTGCCCACCGACAGCATGGGAAGGCCGAGATGGAATCTGGCGGCCCCCGACCTGGCCCCCTTAGCTGACCTGCTCGCCAGGGGAGCTTATCTCTCCGACGTCGACCTCTTCGACGCTGAGCGGTTCGGTGTCTCTAGTGAAGAGGCCACCTACATGGACCCTCAGCAGCGTGTGCTGCTCACCTGCGCCGCCCAGGCTCTCGCCGACGCCGGCCTGAGCGACCCGGCGCGACTACGGGTAGGCGTGTTCGCGGGAGTCAGCATTGTGGAGTACAACTTTGCTGGCTTGCGCAACGGCGTGAACGTCGAAGATCTGTCGCCCTATATGGGAACCGGCAGCGCACTGAGCGCGACAGCGGCGCGGGTGGCTGTCGGGCTACGCCTCAACGGGCCAGTGCTCACCGTGGACACGGCTTGCTCATCCGCGCTGACCGCTGTCCATCTGGCCACTATGTCGTTGCGCCGACGCGAATGCGATGTCGCCATTGTCGGTGCCTGCCATCTGTTGTTGTCCCCGTTCACCACAGCGGTCTTCGCTCGGGCCGGGATGCTCTCACCGACTGGGCGTAGCCGTCCCTTTGCGGCGGACGCGGACGGCCACGTTAGAGGCGAGGGTTGTGGCGTCTTGGTGCTCAAGCGGTATCAGGACGCTCGGGCAGATGGGGACCGGCCATATGCGCTCATCAGGGGCAGCGCGGTGTACCAGCATGGGGACCGTTCCGTCATGTCCGTGAGTTCGGCGGTGGGGCAGAAACGTGTGATGGAACAAGCACTTCGCGATGTGGATGTCGACCCGCACCATGTCCAGTACGTTGAGGCTCAAGCCAACGGCGCCAGGCTCGCCGGCGTCATCGAGCTCGAGACGCTGGCCGAGGTATACGGCCGGTTCGATCCGGAGAGTCCGCCGCTCTACGTCGGCTCGTGCAAGGCCAACCTTGGTTATCTAGAAACCGCGTCTGGCGCCGCAAGCTTCATCAAGACAGCTCTGGCGTTGCACCATCGTGAGATCCCGCCCCAACCCGGCCACGATGAGCTGGATCCCGCCATTCCGTGGGACCGTGTATCGGTACAAGTTCCTCGCGAGGCGACGCCGTGGCCCGACACCCAGCGGCGCATGGCGGCGGTGAGCTCCTTCGGTTTCACCGGTACGAACGCCCACGTACTCCTCGAAGCAATACCCGACCCTGCGCCTCGGGACAGTCGCCCTCGCGACGCGCCCGCTGGCAAGCACTACTGGCCCGCAAGCAACGTCTGGTCTTGACCACGCTGGGATCGAGGAACCTCGATGTACTATCCGCACCTGCAGACGCTCGCCGATACCGTAGCCTTCCACGCCCAACGCCAGCCACAACACGTTGCGATCCACTGCGAAGACTCCGCCATCACGTACGCGCAACTGCACCGGGAAAGTAACCGCACTGCCCATGCGCTGTGCGCCGAGAGTCTGAGCCCAGCGGCACGGGTGGCGTACTTCGGCAAGGAATCCGAGCACTACTACGATATTCTGTTCGCCTGCGCGAAGAGTTCGGCAGTCTTGGTGCCCATCAACTGGCGGCTCACTGCCAACGAGGTTGACCACATCCTGCGCGACTCCGGCGCCGAGTTGCTCTTCGTCGAAAAAGAATTTCTCGACGTCGCTAGCAAGCTCCGCTTCGAGCTCCCCAAGCTCAAGGCGGTGGTTCAACTCGACCAGGACCACCGGCGCGGTGCCGGATTCGTTGATTGGAAGGCGAATCACATCGACACCGACCTCTACCCACGCACTGGACCCAACGATCCCATCGTCCAGATCTACACCAGCGGCACCACCGGTCTGCCCAAGGGGGTGGTGCTCGCCCATCGCAGTTTCTTCAAGGTTCGCGACGCACTCGCCAAACACGGTCTCGACTGGATCGATTGGCGACCTGGTGAGGTAAGCCTGATAGGAATTCCCGGCTTCCACATCGGCGGTCTGTGGTGGGCTACCCAAGGCTTCAACGCCGGTGCAACCAACGTAGCTATGCGCATGTTCATCAGCCGGGACGCTGTGGACCTCATCCGGCGCCATGGCGTCACGACCACCTGCCTGGTTCCGGCCATGCTGCAGATGATGCTCGCCGAGCCAGCGGTGAGCCACGCCGACTTCAGTTCTCTGCGCAAGGTGGTATACGGCGGCGCCCCCATCTCGGAAACGCTGCTGCGGCAGTGCCTAAAGACGATCGGCTGCGAGTTCGTGCAGATCTACGGTCTCACCGAGACCGGAAACACCGCGGTTTGCCTCCCCTCGTCCGAGCATGTCGTCGGTAGCCCGCGCGCGAAGGCGGCCGGCCGGCCATATCCGGGTGTCGATTTGAAGATCATTAACGAGCAAGGCGAGCCGCTGCCGGCCGGCTCCATCGGTGAGATCTGCATCCGCACGCCTGCTCGCATGCTCCAGTACTGGGGTATGCCGGTGGAGACAGCGAAGACTCTCGGGAACGGCTACGTGCACACCGGCGACGCAGGCCGCCTCGACGAAGACGGTTTCGTGTACATTTGCGACCGCATCAAGGACACCATCATCATCGCTGGGGAGAACGTCTACCCCGCCGAAATCGAGAACGCCCTGAGCAAGCACCCGGACGTGGTCGACTCGGCCGTCGTCGGCATACCCCATGAACGTTGGGGAGAAGCGACCCACGCATTCGTCGTGTTGGCGCAGGGCCACCGTCGCAGCCCCCGGGAGCTCATGCTCTTCCTCAAGGGCGAAATTGCCGACTTCAAGATCCCAGCGAGCTACGAGTTCATCGACCGGCTACCTCGTAATTCAAGCGGAAAAATCTTGCGCCGCATCTTACGTGATCGGTTCTGGAAACACATGGAACGCAAAGTAAATTAGGAAATGGAGGAATATGAGCCTCGCTGTCTCATCCATCAGTCACTGCCTGAACGCTGTCTCGTTCGTGGCGCCTCGTCTCGCCGGAAAGATGGCATTCACGCTATTCACCAACCCATCACGCAGGGCCGAGGTTCGGGCCAGCGAAAGGGATGTGCACGAGGCGGCCACCGTCGAAAAATTTGCCGTGAACGGCCATGATGTCGTCGCCTACCGATGGGGCAGTGGGCAGAAGCCGGTGCTGCTGGTGCATGGCTTCGAGGCACGCGGTTCCCGTTACACCGGCTTCGTGCCAGGGCTGCAAGCCCTTGGTTGTACTCCCATCACGTTCGACGTCCTCGGCCATGGAGACTCCGGCGGGCGCGGTGCCACGATCCTGGACTATCAGGCGATCCTCGGGCACCTGCATGACCAGTATGGGCCGTTTTATGCAATCGTGGCGCACTCCTTCGGCGTGACGTGCGTCTTTCACGCGATACGGACCGGTGTCGTGACCGAACGTCTGGTGGCCATCAGCGGCATCTGCGATTTCAGCTATACGGCCGAGGGATTCTGCCGGCTCCTCGGCCTACGTTCCACGATCAAACAAGACCTTTTGCGTCGTTCAGAAATGCTCTTTCTTCCGGAAACGGAGATCTGGCAGCGATTCTCGGTTTCTCACCAACCGGAGACCGTCACGGTTCCCATCCTGGTGATCCACGATGAGGGTGACGATTACGTCCTGGTCAAGCAGGCGCACAAGATCGTCGATGCCTACCAGGGCACCGCCAAGATTATCACCACGCACGGTCTTGGGCACCGGCGAATCCTCAGTGACCAGGCGGTGATTGGCTCGGTTCTCGACTTCATCGCTAATACGCAGGTTACGGACGTCGACTGATGACGTCGATCGAGGCGTCATCAACGACCTGGTACCGGAAACATGGCTCAGTGTGACCTTGTGGGGGTCAGAAAAGTGATGGAAACGGCTGCGACCGCCACGCCGGCAACGGCGCTGGGGGAGGATGCTATCGCGATCATCGGTATGGCCTGTCGACTTCCGGAGGCGCCGACTCCCGAGGCGCTATGGCGCTTGCTGAGGGATGGTTCCAGTGCCATCTCCGAGGTTCCTCCGGACCGGTGGGATGCGGATTTCTTCTTTGACCAGGACCCTGATGTCCCTGGCAAGATGAACACCCGCTGGGGCGGTTTCCTGGATCGGGTCGACCACTTCGATCCTGGCTTTTTCAAGATCTCCCCGCGGGAAGCCGCTGTCATGGATCCGCAGCAGCGGCTCATGCTCGAGTTGAGCTGGGAGGCGTTGGAGGACTCCGGCATCGTCCCCGACAGCCTCGCGGGCCAACCAGCGAGCGTGTTCATCGGCGCGATCGCCCATGACTACGCCACGCTGTTGCACGGGCAGACCGCCGATGCGATTACCGAGCACACTTTTACTGGCTTGCAGCGAGGTATCATCGCCAACCGCGTCTCATACACTTTTGGGCTACGTGGTCCCAGTCTCACCGTCGATTCGGGACAATCGTCTTCATTGGTCGCGGTGCACCTTGCCTGTAACAGCTTGCTGACCGGTGAGTCCACGCTTGCGATCGCTGGTGGCGTCCAGCTGAACCTGGCCCCAGAAAGCACGATCAGTGCAGCCAAGTTCGGGGTCTTGTCTCCGGACGGGCGGTCCTACGTGTTCGACTCCCGGGCCAACGGTATTGTTCGTGGCGAGGGCGCAGGCGTAGCCGTGCTCAAGCCCCTGTCCCGCGCGCTTGCTGACGGCGACGATGTCTATTGCGTGATCGTAGGCAGCGCGGTCAACAACGACGGCCCGAGTGAGGGCCTCGCGGTGCCAAGTCCGCTGGCACAACAAGAGGTGCTTCACCTGGCGTATCAGCGGGCCGGTGTCAAGCCTGCTGACGTGCAGTATGTGGAATTGCATGGCACGGGAACCCGGATCGGAGATCAGATCGAGGCGACCGCTCTCGGCGAGGTATTCGGTGCGACTCGACCAGCGAGCTTTCCATTGATCGTCGGTTCCGTCAAGGCTAACGTGGGGCACCTGGAAGGCGCCGCGGGCATTGTTGGGCTGCTCAAGACAGCCTTGAGTATCAGACATCGCGCCATCGCGCCGAGTCTGCATTTCGAGTCCGCTGATCAGCGGACTCCATTGGACTCGTGGGGATTGCGAGTTCAGCGGAAGTTGGGCGACTGGCCGCGGGCGGACCGGCAGTTGCTCGCGGGAGTCAGCTCATTCGGCGTTGGCGGCACGAATTGCCATGTGGTGCTCTGCGACCCGCCGCGATCAACCGGCGACGGTGGTGGTCGGGGACGGGAAGCGCGCGCCAGCCACGAGGCGGAGGTGACTGCAGAGCCGGTGCTGCCGTGGGTGCTTTCGGGCCGGTCCGAGGCGGCTTTGCGGGATGCTGCGCGGCGGCTGCGCGATTTCGTTGTGGCGCAGCCACATCTTCGCACGGTAGACATCGGATTTTCGCTGGCGACTCGCGCTGCGCTGGAGCACCGGGCGGCGGTAGTCGCGAGTGACCGCGAGGGCTTGCTTGCGGGTTTGGATGCGCTGGCGCGCGGCGACGCCGTGGCCGATGTGTTGCAGGGCGTCGCCGTGGCCGACGCCCGAGTGGCGTTCGTGTTTCCTGGTCAGGGTTCGCAGTGGGCGGGCATGGCGTTCGAGTTGCTGAATTCCTCCGCTGTTTTCCGAGCGGAGATGGATGCCTGCGCGGAGGCGCTGGCTCCGTTCGTGAGCTGGTCACTACTGGACGTGCTGCGCGGCGCGCCCGGCGCCCCTTCGCTAGAACGAGTGGACGTCGTGCAGCCGGCCCTGTTCGCGGTGATGGTGTCGCTTGCGGCGCTATGGCGCGCCGACGGTATCGAAGCGGACGCGGTTCTCGGCCATTCCCAGGGTGAGATCGCCGCCGCGTATGTGGCGGGTGCGCTGACCCTGCGTGACGCCGCCCGGGTCGTTGCCCTGCGCAGTCAGTCCATTGTCAGTCTCTCGGGCCGGGGCCGCATGGTCTCGGTGGTTTCTTCCATGCCGCGGCTGGAGTCATATCTGCACCGGTGGCACGGCCGGGTGTCCGTCGCGGCCATCAACGGGCCACTGTCGGCGGTGGTCAGCGGCGACTCCGAAGCGCTGGACGAACTGACGAAGGCCTGCAAGAACGATGGCGTGCAGGCTCGCCAGATTCCGGTCAACTACGCATCACATTCGGTGCACGTCGAGTCGATACGAGAGCAACTGCGGACGACGTTGGCCGATATCCAGCCGCGGCCGGCCCGGATACCGTTCTATTCAACGGTGACTGGTCATCGCGTCGACGGCACAGAGCTCAATGCCGAATACTGGTACCGCAATCTCCGGAACACCGTTCAGTTCGAGCGGACCACACGCTTGCTCATTGATCAAGGCCATCGCATCTTCCTTGAGGTCAGCCCGCACCCAGTCCTGGTGACCGGAGTAGAGGAAACCCTTGACGACACCGATATCGGGGACAGCGGTGCCGCAGTGATCGGTTCGTTGCGCCGTGACGAAGGTGGCCTTGGCCGGTTCCGCAGATCAGTGTCCGAAGCCTACGTCAATGGTGCTCCGGTGAGCTGGGCGGCGTTGTTCGCGAATGTAGGGGCTCGCCGGGTAAAACTGCCGACTTATCCTTTCCAACGGCAGCGGTACTGGCTGGATACCACCATGCTGCGGCCTACTGACCGCCAGGAAGACCCAGGGCCGGGGGCTCCACGGCACGAGGAGACGATGGCCGGGCGGGCTGATTTCGGACACGAGCGCGGCGCGCTGGAGTTGGTGCGCAAGCACGCGGCCATCGTACTTGGCCATCCCACACCGGACGCGGTCAATCCTACTCACACGTTCCGGGATCTGGGGTTAGATTCACGGGCCGCCGTTGAACTCCGTAACCGGCTGAAAGCCGCAACGGGGTTGCGGTTGCCCACCACGTTGCTTTTCGACCACCCCACGTGCACCGCGGTCGCCCGCTACTTGCGAGACGAAGTAGTAGGCTCACGCCGCGGTGTCGACGGGCCGGCGCCCTTAGCGAACCCGGACGCCGAACCGATCGCGATCGTGGGCATAGGCTGTCGTTTCCCTGGAGGCGTGACGTCCCCGGAGCAGCTGTGGCAACTGGTGGCCTCTGGTTCCGATGTCCTCTCGGGCTTTCCTGAGGATCGCGGATGGGATCTCAATGCGTTGCACGACCCCGCACCTGGGCGGCCAGGTCGGACTTATGTGCGTGAGGGTGGGTTCCTCTATGATGCGGATCGCTTTGATGCGGCATTTTTTGGTATCAGCCCGCGTGAAGCGTTGGCGACTGATCCGCAACAGCGGTTGTTGTTGGAGATCGCGTGGGAGGCTTTCGAGCGGGCCGGTATCGATGCGACGTCGGTACGAGGTAGTCAGACGGGTGTCTTCGTCGGAGCAATGCCCAGCGACTACGGTCCACGGCTGCACGAGGCTCACGAAAGTGTTGAGGGCTATCTCCTGACCGGCACCACCGGCAGTGTTCTCTCCGGCCGGTTGGCTTACACGTTCGGCCTGTTGGGGCCGGCTGTGACAGTGGACACCGCATGCTCGTCCTCCCTCGTTGCGCTGCATCTCGCGAATCAGGCGCTGCGTAGCGGAGAGTGCTCGATGGCTCTTGCTGGTGGTGTCACCGTCATGTCCACACCAGGCATGTTTGTCGAGTTCAGCAGGCAGCGCGGACTGGCTCCCGACGGGCGATGCAAGGCGTTCTCTGCCAACGCGGACGGGACAGGGTGGGGGGAGGGCGCGGGTCTGCTGCTGCTGGAGCGTCTTTCCGAGGCATGTCGCCGTGGCCATCCGGTACTGGCGGTGGTCAGGGGCACCGCCAGCAATCACGACGGTGCGAGCAACGGGTTGACCGCTCCGAACGGGCTGTCCCAGGAGCGGGTGATCCGTCAGGCCATTGCCAGCGCTGGGTTGTCCGGCGACCGGATCGACCTGGTGGAGGCACACGGCACGGGCACCATGCTGGGGGATCCGATCGAGGCTCAAGCCCTGTTGCGGACTTACGGTCGCGAGCATTCGCGGGCGCGGCCGCTGTGGCTGGGGTCGCTGAAGTCGAATATCGGTCACACTCAGGCGGCGGCCGGCGTCGGAGGCATCATCAAGATGGTGATGGCCATGCGGCATGGCGTCATGCCCCGGACCCTCCATGCCGGCGAGCCGTCCCGGCATGTCGACTGGTCCTCGGGGGCGATTCGGTTGCTGACCGAGGCGACGCCCTGGCCAGAACGTGGGGAACCGCGACGTGCGGGGGTGTCCGCGTTCGGCATCAGTGGCACCAACGCCCACGCCATCCTCGAAGCAGCACCACCCCGCCACGAGGTGGCCGACACTCGCGGCGACGACCCGGTTGACGGGCTGCTCGTACCCTGGGTGGTGTCCGGCGCAACTGCGGACGCGTTGCGGGCGCAGGCGGCGCG
>JBGSWT010000469.1:0-3236 GCA_041751815.1 Pseudonocardiaceae bacterium | reverse complement strand
TGGCCGCGGACGAGGACGGCCTCGAGACCGGGGTGCGCTGCACCCTCACGTCTGCCCTCCCCGGGCAGCAGGACCTGGCCCCCACGGACCTGAGGGCGTGGCTGGATCAACTCGCCGCCACGCAGAGCGCGATTCACACCGTCCCCGACCGCCCGCAGACCCGATGGGACGGCTGGTACGGCGATCGCTACCGCCCACTGGACTGGCTGGCCGACCGCGGCCTGCGTGAGCCCGCCAGGCCGCGTCAGGACCGCCGGTCGACGAAGAGGTCCTGGTTCATGGCGACTACCAGCACAGAGACCGGTCACGGGGCGGCCGATGCGCGACCACCGTCAGGTGGTCGAGGGATCGTCTACCGGTACCGGTGCGGGATCGCCTGGCGTGACCTACCGACGGCGTTCGGTCCGTGACAGACGGTGTGGAAGCACAAAGATCCACCGGCACCGGCACCGGCACCGGCACCGGCACCGGCACCGGCCATGGCCTACGCGCCGTGGTCCCGCCTGACTAACACCTCCTGACACTTGGGTCGGGCTCCCGGTGAGCGTGTGCTGTCGCTCACCGAGAGCCCTACCGAGGTACTGATCTTTGTGTTGTCCGGAGTCGGCTCTAAGCCGTCAGGGCGCCATGGCCTCATTTCGCGTTGCCCTGCGCAGGCTGTCCGGTATCAGCGCCAGACAGCCAAGTGCCAGCACCAGAAGGCCTATCGTTCCGACCTGATAATCGATCGGCCGCTGCGAGACGGCGTACCCGAGGATGACAAGACCTGGAAATGCGATTGCGACGCTCACGATCCCCGGCAGCCAGGCGACGAGGCCCCCATGACGAGTCTGGCTGGTGGTAGATCGAATACGGTGCACTGTCGCGATGGAAACCGCCACGCCAGCAAGCAACGCACCCAACACCGCCCTCATGAACGCGCCGGTAGTGTTGCTCTCGTAGAGTAGTCCCGAGATGCACAGGAGCACCCCCAGACTCGAAAGACTGATCGAGATGATCTCTGATCTGAGCCCCATGACGAGTATCCCATCGATTGAGTGGTGAGTCTCTTACGCGCTCATCGCCATGTGCACCAGTTGACAGTAGGTGACAGGCTGTAGATGTTGATTCCTGTTCCGCGGCTGTTGCACACCCCGACAGCCGCCGCTGCTCCCGCGGCCATCCATGCGACTAGTTGGGCGAGCACGGCCAGTGCCGCCGTCGGGATCGTGGGAATCTTACCGAGAATCCAGGTGGTGATGGTGGCTGCGGTCGCGCCACCGGCCAGGAGGCCGATCAGGGCAGTGGCGTTGCAGCTGCTCAACCGAATCCGCAAGACGTACCCGTTCAAGATCGGATTGCCCATCCTGTAGTCGTTCGAGCCTCTACAGACAGCTGCCGCCGCGAGCTGCAGTTAAGCCGAACTCCTGGCAGCCGCTACTGCCTTCGCGTCGGGACTGTCGGTGTACGCGACGGTTCTTCCTGCCGCGAGCCAGCCGACCAGCACCTCGCTCAAGAGGACGTCGTCACTCGCTGCCGCCTCCGCACGGGCGTAATCCAATTGCCCGGAGGGGGTCAGCGACGTCGTACACCTGCACAACCGTCTGTCGAGTCGCCTCGAGCTCGGCCGCGTCGACCCCGTCGTGCTCCTCTGCCGGCGCTGTCGACGTGAGCTGTCCCACCGGGTCTTGCGGTGACGTAGCCGCTGCGGCCTGGGGTGACCAGGCGGCTATGGCGACCGCGCTCAGCGCAAACGTCGCGATGGCACTATGAATCCGGATGCGCGTGGTTGACATGCGATTCCTCCCTCATTGGATGGCCGGCCACCAAGGATTGCTCACGCATCGCAGGCACCCCACGCTAAACAACCCCGGCAAATCGACATTATTTCCCTTTGCGTCGAGGGTCAAGGAGTGCTGGCAAGTAGGAGGGCGCCGGTCTGCGTAGTCGGCGATGGTCGGCGGTGGTCGACGATGGTCGGCTAGGGCGTGTCTTCATAGATCATGAGTTGGGCGCGGTGAGGCTGACCGGGTGAGTCGTGAGGCGCTGCTGGGTGACGACGAGTGGGACTTGATCGAGTCGCTGCTGCCGGCGCAGAGACCACCCCCAAGGCGGTCCTCGCCGACAAGGCCTACTCCGCTTGCGCCCACCGGCGGCTGTTGCGCTCCCGCGGCATCAAGGCCGTCATCCCCGAGCCATCCGACCAGGTCCGCAACCGCAAGCGCCGCGGCTCACGAGGTGGGCGCCCGCCCGCCTCAACGCCCACGCCTACCGCGGCCGCAACGTCGTCGAACGATCCTTCAACACCGTCAAGCAGTGGCGCGCCCTGGCCACCCGCTACGACAAACTCGCCATCGTCTGCCGTGCAGCCGTCCTCCGCGCCATCACGATCTGCCACAAGCACGTTTAGAGACGCCCTAGCTGTCCATCACGGCACGGAACCACGGTCGACGACCCACTCGGATGCCTGACCCGTGGCGGCAGCGATGACGTCGAAGTCGGCGTCGTAGTGCAGCACGGCGATGCCCTCGACCTCGGCGGTCGCCGCCAGCAGCAGGTCCGCCACGCCTGCCGAGCGATGCTGGCCACGCTCCACCAGGAGTTCCTGTACGTCCCGTGCCCGCTGTTCAGCCGCAACGGGGAGCGCCAGCACCAGCAAGTGGTCGAGAAGGTCAGCGCGTGTCGCACGGTAGTCGGCCCGCGACCTGGCCGAGAAACCCACCTCGAGCTCGGTCACGATGCTGACGGCGACGAGACCCGCCTGCACGCGGGGCAGGACCACGTCGGCGACGCGATCCTGGCCGAGACGTGCCAGCACGGACTTGTCGACGAGCCATCGCGCCCCGGCTACCGCCACGCCTGGGCCATGACGTCGGGATCCCCCAGGTCCTCCGATGCGGCGGAGAATCGCCGCAGCGAAGCGGCGTCCACCGTGCGCCGCTGCGAGGAGCGGACCGCCTCCCGCAACGCAGTGTCGACCGTCTCGCGGATGGTGGCCGTCCCCAGCGCCGCGCGCGCGTGGGACAGCACCTCGTCATCGATGTCCACCAGTCGTTTGGACATTCTCGTCCTCAGCCTTCCATCAATATACACGATCACGATCGAGTATATACGCTGGCAGGTCTACGGGTTGGCGACGGCCACCCGGGCCGGGCGGAGGACCCGGTCGCCGAGGCGGTAGCCGGGCTGGAGCACTCGGGTGGCGACGGCGACCTCCGAGGCGGCGTGCTCAGCCGGCATGGGCTCGTGCAGCAGCG
>JBGSWT010000468.1:0-1624 GCA_041751815.1 Pseudonocardiaceae bacterium | reverse complement strand
GCCTGGGACGCGTCCTCCGGCGGCTACGAGGTGACGGCGGTGCCCAGCATGCGGATGACGGTGGATCTGGGCGATCTCGACGCCTCGACGTGGGTGCAGTTGACGGGTTCCTCGGGTCATCCCACCGACCGCCACTACGGTGACCAGCTCGGCGCCTGGGCCGCCGGCGAGACCTATCCGTGGCCCGCCTCGCCGGCCGCCGTCGAGGCCGGCACCGAGCAGCTGCTCCGGCTCACACCACGTTCCTGAGTGTCTCTATGTCTCTTACATTGAGACATAGCGGCGAAAAGAGGTAATCTGATGTCTCAATATTAGGGACATCGAGACATGCCGACACTCTTCCGCCACCCGATCCCGACCTTGAGGACGCTCTGGTCATTGCCGACATCCATCGGATCCAGATGGAGATGGCGTCACAGCTGCGGTCCCCTCGTCGGTCGACCGGGGGGCTGCGGCGTACGACCCAGGCCCGGGCGATCCGGGGGTCGAACCGCATCGAGGGTCACCTGGTGTCGGCTGACGACGCCCTGGCAGCGGTGGACAACGGTGAACCGCTGTCGACCGATGACCGCACCTGGGCGGAGATCCAGGGCTACCGCCGGGTGCTGACCTTCGTTCTGCGGACGGCCGACGACACACACTTCCGGTTGGACTCCGGGGTACTGCGATCGATGCACTACATGTTGCTGGAGCACGATCTGGAGGCGGACCCCGGTCATTACCGACAGGGTGCCGGCTATGTGTTCGACGACGCGCACGACACCGGCTACGAGGGCCCCGAGGCAGGCCTGGTTCCCGATCTGGTCGCGGGGCTCGTCTCCCAGCTCGCTGCGGACCAGGGCGATGAACCGATGATCCGGGCTGCGATGGCTCATCTCAACCTGGTCATGATCCACCCGTTCCGCGACGGTAACGGTCGGATGGCACGAGCACTGCAGACGCTGGTCCTCGCGGGCGACCGAGCACTGGAGCCGACCTTCGCCGGCATCGAGGAGTGGCTCGGTGCGAATCCGGAGGACTACCACCGGGTCCTGGCCCTGACCGGCGGTGGGACCTGGCAGCCGGGCAACGACACGCAGCTGTGGATCAAGTTCAACCTGCGGGCGCATCACATGCAGGCCCAGACACTGCGGCAGCGCTTCGACGAGGCGGAGCGGTTGTGGCGCGAACTCGACGGCCTGGTCACGGCCGCACGCCTGCCGGATCGTGCCACGGAGGCGCTCTTCGATGCAGCCCTCGGGCTGAGCGTCAGGCGCCCCGGCTACGTCAAGCGCGCCGAGATCGAGGAGCGAACGGCGACGCGGGACCTGCTCCGCATGGTCGAGCACGGACTGCTAGCCCCGGTGGGCAACACCCGTGGCCGCCACTACCTTGCCGGAACTGCGCTCGCCGACGTCCGGGCCCGGGTGCGAGCACAGCGGATCGCCCTGACGGATCCCTACCCGTGGCTGCGGCAGGCCCTGGACCCGGCAGCGCGGTAACCGGCCTCGGCATACTCCCGGCATGCCCGAGGAGACGTACTACCGGCCCGATCTCGCCCGGATCCACCACGAGGGGTACGGGTTCCACGCCGACCGGTGCGCGCCCGGCATCCTCGCGCTGCTGGAGCCGGTGCGGCCCGGGG
>JBGSWT010000467.1:0-2756 GCA_041751815.1 Pseudonocardiaceae bacterium | reverse complement strand
ATCGGAGAGGTGGCGGCCTACCTCGGTGTGCGTACCTCTGCCCTGCGGGTATGGGAGTCCGCCGGCCTCCTGACTCCACGGCGTGATCCGGGCACCAGGTACCGCCGCTTCAGCTCGTCCGACGTCCGAGACGCACGAATGATCAACATGCTCCGGCAGGGCCGCTACCCCTTTCCCCAGATTCAGCCCATACTCGACGGCTTGCGCCACACGGGCAGCAGCGACGCACTTCGCGCAGCCATCGCACAACGTCACACCGCACTGACCCAACGAGCAATAGCCATGCTCGAAGGCTCCAGCCACCTGCACCACTACGTCACAGCCGAAGAACCGGCGGCGTATCGCAGGACTACGCTGACTGGCGAAGACGTCCATTGAGCAGGAGTAGGAACTCCTTGAGAAGCTCGCTGACGATATCATTCTGGTGTATATGCTCACCTGTCGTCTGGCGCATCAGTACGTTCGTGCAGGCATTGATGAACACTTCACCCAAAATCTTCGTTGTGGTAGACGCGATAGTCGTATTGATCGTTGTGCCAGTACCAGGGAAGATCTTGAAGAAGCTTGCCGCCGTTCGGGCCACAGAGGCCACGCCGAGGACAGTCGCAAAGGCGGTAGCGACAGCTTTGGGGTCGACTCTGAATCCCATGATGGTGCTGATCTGACCCAGCATGCTGATCTGCAGCGCGCTCAGGGGAATGGAATCAGCGAGCGGAATCGGGGTAGCCGCGATCAATGCAGACTTACCCATATTGACGTTTACCGAGCGCCTTGCCTCAGCGATCTTTAGCTCTAGTGATACCCGTTGACAGCTCGCCAACGTATGCCGCTCCGCATCGGGCAGCTGATGGTAAATCGATCCCACGAGAGCAGGGAGGCCGAACGGGACGAGCTTGACGCCAGCGACGTGATCTTCTTCCGCCAGCGTCATGAAGCACTGCCCATCGAGGACGGGAAGATTGAGCGACGCGAGGTATTGAGCAAACTTGAGCGCACGGGAATCGTCCGGCGTGGGACACTGCGTCAGCACGAGGGCCACCAGGACATCCTTCGCCAGTGCTCTTACGATGTCTGACTCAACTGTTTCGAAACGTTCATCGCGGGTTCGGACGCAGTAAAGGCAAAAATGAACCCGAGTGTCAGCGTCTCCCATCTGCTTCTTGATTTCAGTAAGATAGTTTATCGCTATCCGTTCTGCCGCTACGCCCAGCTCAATTCCCGGGGTGTCGTATACCGAAATCGGGAGATTCGGCCGAGCATAACGTTGAATACTCCGGGTAATCGAAGAACCAACACCAGTGGGGGCGATCTGCTGGCCAAAGATGGCGTTGACCAGTGTGCTCTTCCCGACGCCGACTCGACCGGCGAGCATGACGTTGAGTCGGGTCTTGCCCCGCAATGCCTGAGAGAGTCCTTCTCGGAAGAACTTCTCAAGGTTGAACTCGTCATGGTCCTCTGGCCTATGCCGCAGTAGGCCGATAGCGGATCCATCCAGCGGACCCCCTTGATTCCGCCGCGTCCATCCGGGGTCTGCCTGGTCGATCTTGCTGGCAGCGATCGCACGCTGGCTGGGCCATACCGCGACATCCCGTGGAGCCATGGACGACCTCCTGGCCGATCGATCGGACGCTAACGCTGGCGGCAGTCGCACATGGAGTAATCGATCACTAACCCCGCGACCCTGGTGGTTGATCGACTTACAGGATGCGGTCACGCTCTCCTCTTGACGTTGCGACGCTGTGCTAGGACAACGACGTGATGCGGACGGCGTTGCCTTACGATCTGATGTCGATCTCCATGGATCGCACAGAGATATCCGAACTGTCCGATTTCTTGATCCGCAACTATGCACCGGTGCACGGGGCCACCGGCGTGCGTTCATCACTGCGCGTGTCCGCGAGGAAATGATGTTGCAGCGTGCTGAGGTGCCACACCTGGCAACTTTTGCTCACAAAGTGCCAGATGTGGCACATCGTCAGAACATCCACCCCTTCCCAGGTGGGGTAGATGGGGCGAATGTGGTGATGGGCTTTGGGGTGAACAGAGCGCACTGCTGGGAGGCGTCCTACAGCCGGTCATCATCGCGATCGCGCTGGCCGGCTGGCCAGTGACGCGTGACCAGCTCCTGCGGCGGGTGGTCGCGCTGTCCCATGTGAACGACCCGGAGCGGTCGGTGCTCTACACCCGGCTCGCTGCAGCCGATGGACCGTCGTATGGTTCCCTGCCGCCACGCGACGAGGCGCTTGCGCGGATGTTGTTCTTCACGCTGTGGCCCGACCGTGGCGGCTTCGCGTCCTACGACGACGGCCTGACCCAGCTGCGCGCGCATCCGGCCGTCGCGGCCGAAATCAGCCAACTTCTTGCGCTCACTGCCGACCAGGCCCGGCACATCCCTCGGCCCCTCGGTATTCTGGGCAGCACGCTGCTCTCGCACGCCAGCTACCGCCGCGAGGAAATACTCGCCGGAATCGGCTGGGCGAACTGGGACCGCAAACCCCACGGGCTGGCTGCGGGCGTGGCGTGGGCACCCGACACCGGGGTGGACGCGCTGCTGGTGACAGTGCGCAAGGAGGAACGCGACTTCTCACCCACCACCCGCTACCGCGATTACCCGCTCGCAGCGGATCTGTTCCACTGGGAGTCTCAGAACAGTACGTCCCGCGCCTCCGTCACGGGCCGCCGCTATCTCGCGGGCGGTAGCCACGTAGTCCTGTTCGTGCGCGCAGCACGCAACGACGACGTGGGTTCGGCGCCCT
>JBGSWT010000466.1:0-1570 GCA_041751815.1 Pseudonocardiaceae bacterium | reverse complement strand
GGGGGCGCGGCGGGAGTGGAGCGGGGCCTTTCGGCGGCCGCCGGGCGCGCCGGTTCGGGACGCTCTGGCTCGACAACGGCCGTCGGGATGCTCTCCTCTTCGGGCTCCGGCCGACGCTGCTGGTGGGGGGGCCAGGGACCAGGTACCGGTTGACCGGCCACTCGGAGCCAGTCCACCACCTCTGGCCAAGCCCAGATCGTGGGACTCTTCCCGACCTTGGGAGCGTTCTCGATCAGCTCAAAGATCCGGGGGTTGCCTCGACTGTGGCCGTCGGACTCGATCGCCATCGTGTGCCCCTCTCGCTCCGGTGCCGGCGTGTCTGTATGGCTTGCTCGCGGTCTTGTAGCGGGTATGCCTGTCGCGGGTACGCCTGGCACGCGTCCGTTTTCTGTGACGCGGAGCACTAGTCCACACGGATGAGCTGGCACGTGTCAAGAGGATCTACGCGCCCCGAACGTGGCGGTAATCCGCGATGTACGGCACAGCGTGCGGCCCCGTGTCGATAGTTGCTTAACAGTCTGACGTGCGGGACCATGAGGGCATGTCTGTGGCAGCTCCGTTGATACTCCGCGACGGTGATCGAGGCCGGCTGGAGGCGTTGGCTCGCTCGACCTCGGTGCGAGCGAGCGTGGCGCATCGAGCGCGGATCGTGCTGATGTCCGCCGAAGGTCTGACGAACACCGAGATCGCCCGCCAGACCAAGTCGACCCGGCAGACGGTGATCAGCTGGCGTAACCGCTATGCCACCGGCGGGATCAACGCTCTCGGCGATCTGCCCCGGTCCGGCCGACCAGTGGTGGTCGATGAACTTGAGGTGGTAGCGACCACGCTGGCCAATGGCGGGCGTCCGCCTGCGCACCTGGGGGTTGATCAGTGGTCATCCCGCCTGCTGGCCGAACAGCTGGGCATCTCCTTCGCCACCGTCGCCCGGATCTGGCGCAAGTGGGGCATCCAGCCGCAGCACGTCGAGACGTTCACGTTCGCCACCGACCTCCAGCGGCAGGTCCAGGCGCGCGACCTCAGTGGCCTCTACCTCAACCTGTCCCAGCGCGCTGCGGCGTTGCATCGGTCCGGCTCGCCCAGCGCCACTGAAGCACATCCCGCAGAGCAGCCCGACCCGTGGCTCAAGCTCGTGGAGGTCTCGCTCGGCATCATTACGCAGCAGGCCATCCGCCGCGGAACCTTCGCCTCGGTGCGCAATCTGATCGACGCTCTGGGCGCCCTTACCGACGGCTGGCAGGACCGCTACGAACCCTCCCACCGGACCGTGGCCGGTGAGACCACGGCGACGAAGGCGGTCCGTAAAACTATTTCTGACACGCTAGATGACCAGGAAAAGAGATCTTCTCCCGTGGTGGAAAGTGGCCTTCGACGGGGTGCGGATCGGCCAGCGGGCCGGCCACGGGACTCGATGGCGGTGCGGGCCGAGTTCCACGGGGCTCGGGGCCGCAGATCCGGATCGACGAGTGGGGCGGGCGGCTAGCGCCTTGTCGACCGGATCCCCGCCTGTTCCACTCCGCGGAGGGAGGCCGGCTCGCCCCGGGCCTCCTAGCGTGGGCGTCCATGTCGA
>JBGSWT010000465.1:0-1759 GCA_041751815.1 Pseudonocardiaceae bacterium | reverse complement strand
GGAGCTGGCCCGGCGGCGTCGCCCCCGCAGCACGGAGACCCCCAGCCGAGCCCCGGCCGCGTAGCATCGGTCCCGCACGAGAAACGAGAAAGGAAGCCACGATGCCTAATCTGGGTGGCTGGGAGCTGATAGTGCTCCTTGGCGTGCTGGTCCTGCTGTTCGGTGCGACCAAGCTGCCGGCGGCTGCCCGGGCCATCGGGCAGTCCATGCGCATCTTGAAGGCCGAAACCAAGGGTATGCGCTCGGAGGACGAGGCGGCCTCGCCGCCATCCCCGCCGCAAGCCCCTCAGCAGGTACTACCACCGTCGGGTCCCACCGCAACGCCGGTTCCGGAGTCAACTGCCGTCCACGAGTCAACGACTGTTCAGAAGCCTCCGCGTCGCAACGACACCACCCGCTGACGACGAAGGTCGGGTGAGCGGGATGCGTTTCCCGGCTGGACGTTTCCGCGCTGCGCCGGGCCGTGGGCGCAAGGCCAACCCGGACGGCTCCATGACGCTCATGGAGCACCTTTACGAGCTGCGCTACCGGTTGTTCGTCGCCCTGGCTGCGGTCGCACTCGGCGGCATCCTCGGGTTCACCTGGTGGGGGACGTCACCGTTTGGCCTGCCCACCCTGGGCGACCTGATCACCCGTCCGTACTGTGGCCTCCCAGAGACGCTGCGACTGACCCCGAACCAGGGCCGGTGCCAGTTGCTGCAGACCGGCCCGTTCGAGGTGTTCACCCTTCGAATGCAGGTGGGCCTGGCTGCGGGTGCCGTGCTCACCGCCCCGGTGTGGCTGTATCAGCTGTGGGCATTCATTACCCCCGGCCTCTACGCCAAGGAACGCAAGTTCGCCGTCATCTTCGTCGGCGCGTCCACTGTGCTGTTCGTCGCAGGCGCGGTGCTGGCCTACTACGTGGTCCCTACTGGCCTGTCCTTCCTGGCGAATCTGGGCGCCGGGCAGTTCATCACCGCGCTGACCGGCCAGGCCTATGTCGGTTTCCTGCTCACGATGCTGGCGGTCTTCGGTCTGACCTTCGAGTTGCCGCTGCTGGTGGTGATGCTCAACCGGGTCGGGGTGCTGCCGTACGCGAAGCTCAAGCGTTGGCAGCGTGGCTGCCTGTTCGGGCTGTTCGTGCTTGCCGCCGTCGCCACTCCCGGGACTGACCCGGTTTCCATGCTGGCGCTGGCCGGCGCGCTGGTGGTGCTGTTCGAGACGTCGGTGCTGATCGCTCGGGCGCACGATCGCGCCCTGGCGCGGCAGCGCGCCGAACAAGGCTGGGACGACCTCGACCCCGACGAGCCCTCGCCACTGGACCATCAGGTGGAGCCGGTGGCGCCGGGCGAGCCAGAAAGCGCAACGCCTCCCCACTACGACGACGCCACCTGAGTCCGCGGAAGGGGTCCGAGGCCCAAGCGGCGGTGCCCGGCAGGCAGTCCCGGAGACCGGCGAGCCGGCGCACAGTGAATCGGAGATCGGTATCAAATGGTGCGTCGGCTTGAGAATGTCCTGAATGTCATCGACGGCGTACAGCAGTCTTCATGGAAGCTCTGCACGTGCATTTGCGAGTAACGCCGCACGTGTGTCCGCGTCTGCAAAAGATCTACATGAAAAGTCCTTGACTGCCGCTCGTGCTAGGTTAAGGTCAATAGCCGGAGATATATGGCTTCCGATTTAGTCCGACCCCGTACAGGATGGTGAAGGTCACCGTGCTCGTGCCATTGCGTAACCGGGTCTCTCTTCATCCGATTGTACGGGCATCGAAGACTCTGCT
>JBGSWT010000464.1:0-1555 GCA_041751815.1 Pseudonocardiaceae bacterium | reverse complement strand
GTCTCGGCCGCCGAGCACGCCGTCGCGCTGCTGCTGGCGGTGGCCCGGCACATCCCGGCCGCCGACGCCAGCCTGCGTAGCGGGCAGTGGAAGCGCAGCACGTTCAGTGGCGTCGAGCTGTTCGGCAAGACCGTCGGCGTGGTCGGGCTGGGCAAGATCGGTCAGCTGGTGGCGCAGCGGCTAGCCGCCTTCGGAACCGAGCTGATCGCCTACGACCCCTATGTGTCCCCGGCCCGGGCCGCTCAGCTCGGCATCGAGCTGGTCGACCTGGATGGGCTGCTGTCCCGCGCGGACGCCATCTCGATTCACCTGCCCAAGACTCCCGAGACACTCGGCCTCATCGGGGCCGACCAGCTCGTCAAGACCAAGCCAGGCGTGCTGATCGTCAATGCCGCCCGCGGTGGCCTGGTGGACGAGCAGGCTCTGGCCGACGCGGTGCGAAGTGGGCAGGTCGGCGGGGCCGGGATCGACGTCTTCGCCACCGAGCCATGCACCGCCAGCCCGCTGTTCGAGCTTGCGCAGGTTGTTGTCACGCCGCATCTGGGTGCCTCCACCGCCGAGGCGCAGGATCGCGCCGGTACCGACGTTGCGCGCAGCGTGCTGCTGGCGCTCCGCGGCGAGTTCGTACCCGATGCGGTGAACGTGACCAACGGCGGGGTGGTGGGCGAGGAGGTTCGGCCCTGGCTGCCGCTGACCCAGAAACTGGGTACCGTGCTGGCGACGCTGACCGGGCGCTCGCCTGATTCGGTGACTGTCGATGTGCGCGGTGAGCTGGCCTCCGAGAATGTCTCGGTCCTGCAGCTCGCAGCGCTGCGCGGGATCTTCACCGGTGTGGTGGCCGACCAGGTCACCTTTGTCAACGCGCCGCGGCTGGCGCAGGAACGCGGGATCTCCGTCGCCGTGATCGCCGCGCCGGAGAGCCCGAGCCACCGCAGCGTGGTCAGCGTGCGGGGCACCTTCGCTGACGGCAAGGCCTACTCGGTTTCGGGAACGCTGTCCGGGCCCGCCCAGGTGGAAAAGCTGGTCGAGGTCAACGGGCGGCACTTCGACCTGCGGGCGCAGGGCGTCGCGATCCTCATGGCATACCCGGACCGTCCGGGCGTGATGGGTACCGTCGGCACCCTGCTGGGTCAGGCGGGCATCAACATCGAAGCGGCCCAGATCAGCCAGACCCTCGCGGGCCGCGACGCGGTCATGATGCTGAGAGTGGACCAGCAGGTTCCCGAGCCTGTGCTCGACGCGATCGGAGCGTCAGTGGGCGCCAGCAATGTGCGGTCGGTCACGTTCGGCTGATCTTTCGCAGCACCGAATACCCATCCGGACCGGTCACAAGTAGCGATCGGCTGGGTACTGTCCGTCAGTGCCTCGCATCCTGGTGGGGAGCCGGTGGGCTCGCCGGCCCCGAGACTGTCGACGGAGTCGTTCGGCGGTCCTGGGCTTCGTGCTCGCCGTGATTGCCTCGGTGGGGTTCAACGGCCCGGCCAATGGTCTGCCCGATCCGGTCCAGCTTGCGGTTGGCCTGCCGCCCGCGGCCGGCCTGCCGCCGGCGCCGTTG
>JBGSWT010000463.1:0-2080 GCA_041751815.1 Pseudonocardiaceae bacterium | reverse complement strand
GCCTGGGCATAGCGGTCCACCGGATGCGCGGCGTACTCGGCGTCCAGTAATGCGTTTTGCGCCTGCTCGAGCAGGGTTCGCACGGCGGACGGGTGACGAGTCGGGCCGTCGCGCCGCGACAGCGCGACGATGGGCACGGTGAGTGGAGCGGAAGTGGGCACGTCGGCCTCCTCAGTCGGGATCACGATGAGTGCGACACCGGGTCGGCTGCGCCGTGGGGAAGCCGGCGGAGGTCCGGTGGCAGCGCGCTTCCCCCGCTCCGCCACCGGACCTCGTGTTCGAACATGTGTTCGACACCGCGTAAGAGTAACCCCGTTAGGTGCGGTCCCGTCAAGTCCAGCTCGTAGTAAGGGGTCAGCCCGAAGCCTTGGCGTGGTCTGATAAACCCGTGCAGCCCGCCGGTGCCGCCCGCTTAACAGCTGCGCCGGCCGATACTGGAGGTCGGCGGTGACAGCAATGCGCGCCCGCGAACCGGCCTGGCTGGCCGAGCTGACAGCTGAGCAGTTGCGGGTGAAGCTGGATGAGGCGCTACGGATCTACGTCACTGCGATGCGCTACCCACCTGGCACGGCGCGGCATCGGCGCCCGATGTGGTTGGAGCACATGCTGCGAGCCGGCTGGCTGTGCATGGCGGCCTTCGAGGGCGACGTGCTGGTGGGGATCGCCTACGGTTACCGAGGAGCGCCCGGCCAGTGGTGGCACGACGAGGTGCGCCGCGGACTCCTGCAGGTCGACCCGGCCGCAGCACAACGCGATCTCACCGAGTACTTCGAGCTCACCGAACTTCATGTGCACCCAAGAGCACAGGGCAGGGGCATCGGCGAAGCACTCATCACGGAGCTGCTGTCCAGAGTGGATGCCCCGCGCGCGTTGCTGTCCACTCCCGAGGGCCCGACCAGGGCCTGGCGGCTCTACCGCCGGATCGGGTTCACCGACCTGCTGCGCAACTACCACTTCACGGGGGATTCCCGCGCCTTTGCCGTACTCGGCCGCACGCTTCCGCTCTAACGCATTAAGCCGAGGTTGGCAGCCGTTGACGGCGGTCGGAACTGGCGTTGGGGGTACTTGAAGACGCGCCAACTGAACCGGGACAGCGCTGGGGCCGAACCCGGGCACATGTCGACAAGTCGTTCCCTTATCGTCGGTACGCACAGTGAGTGCAGGGTGGGCTACGCGGTGCTGTCACCACGATTGCAGGAGGGTCCATGGCGCAGGTGAACGCCACTCGCGGCGCGGGGCTTCTGTCCCCGGACGCGCCCGCGAAAGATCAGCAGGCGCACCCGCTCGATGAGGACCTCCGCGCCGAGGTGGACCGTGAACTCGCCGCTTTCCTCCAAGCCAAACGCGACGATGCTGCGCAGATCGACTCGCAGTTTGTCACCGCCGTGGACTCACTGAGCGACTTCGTACTCGGCGGGGGCAAGCGGCTGCGACCGACTTTCGCGTGGTGGGGCTGGCGGGGAGCAGGCGGCTCCGCGACCGGGCCAGAGGCACGCGCGGTGCTCCGGGCGGTGAGCTCCCTGGAGCTCATCCAGGCCTGCGCGCTGGTACACGACGACCTGATGGACGACTCCACCACCCGCCGAGGCGAGCCGACGGTGCATGTCCACTTCGCCGCCCGGCACCGGGCGGCCGGATGGTTGGGCACGCCGGAACGGTTCGGCGCCGCCAGCGCCATCCTGCTCGGCGACATTGCGTTGGCGTGGGCGGATGACATGTTGCGTGGGGCAGAGCTGTGGCCTGATCAGTTGGGCAGAGCGCTCGGCGTGTGGCAGGCGATGCGCACCGAGGTGCTCGCCGGGCAGTACCTCGACGTACTTACCCAGGCCCGTGGCGACGAGTCGCCCGAGACCGCGCTGCAGATCGACCGGTACAAGACGGCCGCCTACACCGTGGAGCGTCCGCTGCACCTAGGTGCAGCGATCGCCGGAGCGTGCCCCGCGCTGGTGGACACCTACCGCCGCTTCGGCGCCGACATCGGCATCGCCTTCCAGCTCCGCGACGACCTGCTCGGCATGTTCGGCGACCCCGTGGTCACTGGCAAGCCCGCCGGCGACGACCTCCGCGAGGGCAAGCGGAC
>JBGSWT010000462.1:0-6395 GCA_041751815.1 Pseudonocardiaceae bacterium | reverse complement strand
TGCTGCTGGCCGGCACCGGGTTCCGCACCGAGCCGGCGGCGCACCCCGAGGCGCAAGAGGTACTCGGGGTGCCGGTGGTCTCGCTGCGGTTGGTCGACCCGTACTACTACCACCTCGACACCTGCCTGCTGGTGCTCGACAATTCGCCGACCGACCCGCTGATCGCCTATTACCCCCCGGCGTTCTCGCCCGGCTCACAGCGGGTACTGGAGCGGCTGTTCCCTGACGCGGTGATCGCCGGTGCGGCGGACGCGGCGTGCCTGGGACTCAACGGGGTGTCCGACGGGCGTTCGGTGGTGCTGCCCGTCGACGCGGTCGATCTGGGTTGTGCGCTGGCCGCTCGCGGCTTCGAGCCCGTCTTCGTCGACGTCTCAGAACTGCGCCGGGCCGGCGGCGGCCCCAAATGCTGCACCCTGGAACTCCGTCCCTAAACCCGCGCGTGTCGTGCTCCCATGCCCGGTGTGTCCGCCGCTGTTGCCCGGTGTGTCGCGGCACGGGGTACACGGAACCCTGTAGCCAGCGGTCGCGTTGCAGTGATGAGAGCCCGAACACAACGGGAGGTTGACCACTGTGCACAACCACGTCAACGGGCTGAAGACCGCACTGCTGCTCGGCGGACTCTCGGCAATGGTCGTGCTGATCGGGTCGTTCTTCGGCCGCGGTGGGTTGCTCATCGCAGTGGTGCTCATGCTGGGGATGAACGCCTACGCCTACTTCAACTCGGACAAGATCGCGTTGCGCGCGATGCACGCTCGGCCGGTGTCCGAGCCTGAGCAGCCCATGATGTATCGGATTGTGCGCGAGCTGGCCACCGACGCCCGCCAGCCGATGCCACGGCTGTACGTCAGCCCGACGCAAGCACCCAACGCCTTCGCCACCGGCCGCAACCCGCGACACGCGGCGGTGTGCTGCACCGTGGGAATCCTCGAACTGCTGGACGAACGCGAGCTACGCGGGGTGCTCGGCCATGAGCTGTCGCATGTCTACAACCGGGACATCCTGATCTCCTCCGTGGCCGGGGCGCTGGCCGGCATGGTGTCGGCGTTGGCGAGCCTGGCGATGTTCGCGGGATTCTTCGGCGGCGGCGACGATCGTCCGAATCCGATCGCCATGATTCTTATTGCGCTGCTCGGCCCGATCGCGGCAGGCATCGTGCAGATGGCGGTGAGCAGGTCGCGGGAGTATCAGGCCGACGCCTCGGGCGCGCAGCTCACCGGAGACCCTTTGGCGCTGGCCAGCGCACTGCGCAAGCTGGAATACGGCACCCGCGCCGCACCGCTACGTCCGGAGCCTGCGGTGACCTCGCAGTCCCATCTCATGATCGCTAACCCGTTCCGGCCAGGCGACGGCGCTGCGCGGATGTTTTCCACCCACCCGCCGATCGCCGACCGGGTTCACCGCCTCGAGGAGATGGCTCGGCGCCAGCTTCCCTGACCCGCTGGACTCAGCGCGCCGAGCGGGCGACGTCCATGACGTACTGGCCGTAGCCGGACTTCGCCAGCGACTGACCCAGCGCATGGCAGGCATCTGCATCGATGAAGCCCATCCGCAGGGAGATCTCCTCCAGGCAGGCGATCCGCACACCCTGGCGGTGCTCGAGCACCTGAACGAACTGGCCGGCCTCGAGCAGTGACTCGTGAGTGCCGGTGTCCAGCCAGGCGAATCCGCGGCCCAGGTCGATCATCGTCGCCCGGCCCCGCCGAAGGTAGTGCAGGTTCACGTCAGTGATCTCCAGCTCGCCGCGCGCGGACGGGGTGAGGGAGCGGGCAATTTTCACGACGTCGTTGTCGTAGAAGTACAAGCCGGTGATCGCCTTGTTCGAGCGGGGAGCCGGCGGCTTCTCCTCGATGGAGATCAGCTTGCCGGCGGCGTCGATCTCGCCGACCCCGTAGCGCTGCGGGTCCTTGACCGGATATCCGAACAGCACACAACCATCCACCGTGGCCACACACCGCTGGAGTGTGGTGGAGAAGCCGTGGCCGTAGAAGATGTTGTCGCCCAGTACGAGGGCGACCGGGTCGTCGGCGATGAAATCCGCGCCGATCAGGAAGGCCTCGGCCAGGCCGTTGGGCCGGGGCTGCTCGGCGTAGCTCAGTTGCAGCCCCAGCCGACTGCCGTCATCGAGCAGACGGCGAAACAGCGGCAGGTCAGAGGGGGTGGAGATGATCAGAATCTCTCGTATCCCGGCCAGCATCAGCACCGAAAGCGGGTAGTACACCATCGGTTTGTCGTACACCGGCAGTAGCTGCTTGGAGACCGCCTGGGTGATCGGATGCAGCCGAGTGCCATCACCGCCGGCGAGGACGATGCCCTTCACCTGTAGTTGGTGAACCGCACCATGGACAGCAACCGGGGATCGATCGCCTGACACTGTGTAGTACCAGCGTGCACCATGCTCGTCCCCTGCTTCGTTGGTTGGTGTCGGTGTGGGCCACCGCTGTTGGCCTTGCCTTTGTACCCGGGTCTCGAAGACGGGACTATCCCGGCTGGCACTGGGTCCCGGCCCGCCACCATGGCGGAACCGCACTGCGCGTCCCTGCATACCGGCTGCGTGAAGCGACCGTAGGCCGCCGGCTACTGATCGCCAGTGACACGACCAGGTGATTGCGCCCTGAGCTACGTATCACCGCAGCGCTGCGCGGACTCCTGAGCATCGGCAACAACAAGCAACAGACGACCTATTTTTACAGCGAAGGCGCCGACGGTAGCGCAGAATTCTGCATGACGCAGTACGAGAGAAGAAACAATTCGAAAGAAGGATCCCCATGACCGAGAACGTTTCGAACGCCCCCCAGCCTCAGCGGAGCACTGGGGGTCGCCCGAGTTTTGTCGCCGAAAGTCAGTCGCGGACCGACAGTGAGTGCTGGGTCGTCAGCAAGGTCGACGGCCTGAGCATCCGTGATCGAGCCAGCAAAGACGCTCGATCTCATGGTCACCTCGACGCCGGGCAGTCCCTCCCCTCCAGTTGTGAGGCTCGGCGCGGCGACCGTTACCAGGACTGCGGGGGGAGCCAATGGTGGATCCCGGTCCCGTACAAGGGTGGCACAGACTTCGTTGCTTGGGCATGTGTGGATTGGTATACATCTGAATCTCCGCCTCAACCTCAGCGTACGTACGTTGTCCAGCGAGGGGACACCCTGGGCGGTATCGCCCGGAGATTCGGGGTCAGCCTGTCGGATCTGGAGAAAGCGAACCCCCAAATCACTGATCCCGACCGAATCTTCCCCGGGCAAGTCATCAATATCCCGTAAGGCGGGGAGACTTATGCAGAAGTCTTGGGTTGCTGAAGTGCTCTGGACGCCAGCTGGTTCGCTCTGAGTGCGCCGAGTTCGACAGGAGAGCTGTCCCGGGCATGGTGCGCAGCTCTGACGTCGAACTCGGCACATTTAGAGCGACCAGGCCACGGGTGACGGCGCCCAGCAATCCACCGGCGGGCGCCTACGCTGTGCGCGCTGGCGTTTCGTTACCCTGCTTTCGCATAAGCCTCGGGGTATTCTCGCGAGGCTAGTGAAGGGTTGTAGCCATCGTCAGATCGCTGAGCCCGCGTTCGTGGGACCGAAGCCCATCCAGTAGGCGTTGCCCTCCCCGGTGCGCCGTGCCAGCTCGCCAGCGTATTGCAATGCCGCGTCGGCATCGGCGGTCGCTTGTCCGCTGCGGCTACTAATGATCGAGACAGCGCAAGCAAGCCCGCTAGCTGGGTGGATTCCGGCTGTTGGTGGGCACGGTCACGGAGTCGAGTTCGGCGCTGGCCAGGTCGAACGCTCCCGCGCTGAGCATCACCCCCACCGTGCCGACCGTGGCGACGCCCCTCGCGGTCGCTGTATCGCGGTATCGCGCTGCCTGCCGGGCCAAGGGTGGCAGCCTGGAAACGGAGGTCCAGCGGGGCATCCACGACGCGTAACCATGCTCCAGTGCCTTGGGTGTGCAGCAACACGGCAAGCTCCAGCAACTCAGCCTTGTGAACACCTGCCGCGATGCTGGAGTGCAGGTTCCTGATCAAGCCGGGCAGGACAGCGGCGGCCTCGCCTTGCCGATCAAGGCGGCAACGAGCATCCAGCACTGCCAACAGTCGTCCCCGCAACGGTCTCAATGGGTAGGACATCGCCGCCCGGCAGCTCGTCGCTGACCGCCATTAAGGCCAGGCGCATAGCATCGACGGCGTGAGCGGTATACCCATTGGCCGGCAGCGGGAACGGCAGGCTCGTCAGCTCGGACGGGGCGACCTGTAGCGCATTGGCCAACGCCACGATCTCGGATCGGCAATCGAGGGCGCGTTCTCCCCGCTCGATACGAGACAGGTGCGCCTTGCTGATTCCGGCCAGTCCGGCGATCACTCGCAGTGACTTGCCCCGCACTTGCCGGATCTGCCGCACCCGCCAGCCGATCGTGCGCGCATCGTCGTCAGCGTCCACGAGGCTCTCTCCTCGCCGAGGCTCCCCGGCCGGGGTTCCACGGGGCTACCCGCGGGATGTACACCTCGGTGAGGGCGCGAAGCCCAGGGTACGTCCGGCGCTTGTGCTGTCACACCGCCCCGGGGCCGCCTACTGGTCAGCTCGGGATGCGGTTCACGCTGGCGACGGTGCAGTTGGCAGCATCTTCGCTCGCGCCACCTAGCAGTTCCGCGGTCGCGGACTGCCCCGGTGCCACGGAGTTGCTGGCCCCATTGGCCTCACTGAGACGGTTGCCGGCGGCGTCGTTGACGCTGACCGTGACGAAGTAGGACTGAACCCGGTCGGTGCTGTTCGTGATCCGCACCGTGACCTTGGCGAGGCCGAACTGGTTGGAACCGTCGCACTCGCTCACTGTCACGTCCTGCATGGCCGTATCGGTGGTGGCGCCGACCGGTGCCCGCAGGGGATCCGTTGAGGCCGTGAATGAGTCAACGGCGGCGTTCATCCCCGCGACCATCAAGACCGCGAACAGCGCGCCCACCGCGCCGAGTCCGACACCGAAGATGGACGCGACCGGGTTATCCGCTACTCGCCGGGCGCCGCGGGTGCGGGTCCACCCGATCGCCCCAAGGATCACCGCGAGTGGACCGATCAGGAAGGACATCAGGCCCAGGAAGGGGATCAGTCCAATCGCCGCTGCGATGATTCCGAGCACCATGCCTGCAGTGCCGAGCCCGTTGCGGGGTTGTGTGATGGTGGTCGACTCGGTCATGGCTGCGGCCTTTCGGGAAGGTTGGGATTGGCCTCCATGTCGAGGGCGACCTGGAGTAGGTAGTTGACGGCACTGTTGCGGCTGCGTCGGGTCCGTGCTGCGTAAGCGTCCAGGCGGGCGAGAACGTCAGCGTCGACGCGGAACGTCGTGACCTTCGGCTGGTCTGATGTGGTCATGCGTCACATGCCAGCGGATTGCTGGCATTGTGCTTGCACTTGACTGTCACACCGACTACATCGCGAATAGCTGAAGAGGTGTTATGGCCGACACCGGACCGTGATCGCAGCCCTAGTCAGGGCATCTGAGTCATGGGGACTCGCCCCTAGAGCTCGCCGCGGCGCAGCCGGACTTCCACCGTGGCTGATCCCCGAGGACGGCACCCGACGACTGACCCCGTGCGGTGCGCGCTATCGGACCGTCAGCGGTGAACGCCAGTGAACGGACCACGGCGTGTCCCGCAGATCCTCAAGCTCGACCCTAACTCTCGACTTCCCCAACTCAACAGCAGTGCTGTCCCGAGTCGACCGCACAGCTCTGATGTTGAGTTCGGGAGGTCAAGAGCACTCAAGTCTCGGCCACCGATCCCGTCCGTGATCCGCGGGACACGGCCTAACCGCAGCTCAGAACGGCTGCAGGGCCATCGGCCGAGGTAGGCGATCCGGGTCTAGCGGTAGTTGGTGAACTGTAGAGCGACGCCGAAGTCGCGGTCCTTCAGCAGGGCGATGACCGCTTGCAGATCGTCTTTCTTCTTTCCCGAGACGCGAAGCTGGTCGCCCTGGATCTGGGCCTGGACACCCTTGAGCTTCTCGTCGCGCACCGCCTTGGCGATCTCCTTGGCCTTGTCCTGGCTGATGCCTTGCAGGATGCGCCCTGTGGTCCGGTAGACCTTGCCCGAGACGGCCGGCTCGTCGACGTCGAAGGATTTCAGCGAGATGCCTCGCTTGATCAGCTTGCCCTTCACCACGTCGACGGCGGCGCGACACCGCTCCTCGGTCTCCGCCTCGATCGTCATCGCCACGTCACCGGTCCAGTTCACCTTCGCCCCGGTACCTCGGAAGTCGAACCGGGTCGACAGCTCCTTGGCCGCCTGATTGAGCGCGTTGTCCACTTCCTGCCGGTCTACCTTGCTGACCACATCGAACGACGGATCCGCCATCGCAGCCTCCTCTCGCTGAGCCGGTGCTGACCTTACCTGTCAGGCCGGTGTGACCCTGTGTATTGTGGGCGCACGG
>JBGSWT010000461.1:0-2384 GCA_041751815.1 Pseudonocardiaceae bacterium | reverse complement strand
TCGATACCGAGCCCGTCCAGCATCCAGACGAGGTCCTCGGTGGCCAGGTTGCCGGTGGCCGACTCGGCGTAGGGGCAGCCGCCCAGCCCACCGGCCGAGGCGTCCACGCACGTCACTCCGGCGTACAGGGCGGCCAGCGTGTTGGCCAGCGCCTGACCGTAGGTGTCGTGGAAGTGCACCGCGAGCGCGTCAACCCCGACGCCCGCGCTGGCGAACCCGGTCAGCAACGCGGCGACGTGGCCCGGGGTGGCCACCCCGATGGTGTCGCCCAGGGAGAGCTGGTCGCAGCCCAGGTCCAGCAGCCTGCATCCGACGTTGACGACCTGCTGCACCATCACGGCGCCCTCCCACGGGTCCCCGAAGCACATCGAGACGTACCCGCGCACGCGCAGACCCTCGGCCACCGCTCGGCCGACCACCGGCGAGAACATCGTGAACTGCTCGTCAAGGCCACGGTGGAGATTTCGCCGGGCAAAGCTTTCGGTGGCCGAGGCGAAGACCGCGATGTCGCTGACACCTGCCGCCAAGGCCCGATCCAGCCCCCGCTCGTTGGGCACCAGCACTGGGTAACGCACCCCGTCGCGGCGCGCGAGCAACCCGAGCAACTCCGCGGCGTCGGCCAGCTGCGGCACCCAATCCGGGTGGGCGAAACTGGTCGCCTCCAAGACTGCCAGCCCGGCCCCGGCCAGCCGATTCAGGAACTCGACCTTGATCTCGACGGGCACTACCACGGACTCGTTCTGCAAGCCGTCGCGCGCGCCAACCTCCCAGATCTCTACCCGCTGAGGCAGCCCGTCACCAGGGTGACGGTCGGGCAGGCCGACCTCCCTAGCGCTCACTGGCCCACGGTCCGGCGTTCACGTCGTAGTAGAGCAGTGAGTGCACCCGTTCGACCTGGGGGATGTCGTCGAATTCCAGCGGCTCGTCAGCGGCCGACTCAATGATCAGCGTGCCGCAACCCAGGATCCGTTCGACGACGTTATGCCGAAACTGCACACTGTTGATCCGGTTGATCGGGATGTCGATGCCGCTGCGCGACAGGATCCCCTCACGGACCAGCACCCGCTTGGTAGTGAGCACGAAATGCGTGGTGCGCCAGCGCAGCAGCGGCACCACGGTCAGCCACACCACGCCGATCCCACCGACCACGCCCAGTGCAATCCACCCATTGCGTTCCCAGGACCGCCCTTCGATCACCGCGGCGAAAAAACCACCCAGTGCCACGATGAGCAGGAACAACACCACCGGCAACACCAGCATCTTCCAGTGCGGGTGCTTGTGGAGCACGATCCGCTCGTCGTCCATGAGCAGGTCCTCCGGGTAGGGCACGGCTCCTCCTCGTCCGCCACTGCTCCTCGTCCGTACTGCTCCTCGTCCGCGGCGCGGACTACCGGCGCGGTCACGGTACCGCCGCAGCGGGTACCAATGCCGGGGACGCAGCGGCTCCCTAGGATCCCGGGGACTTCAGCACGTCGAAAGGAAATCCATGATGCCCGATCCGCTGTCCAATCTTGCTGCGATGGATCCCAGCCCGGCGTATGGGCGCAACGGGCAGGCCGAACAGCTACCACGAAAGGTCCACATCTATCGCAGTCTCCAACACCAGATGTCCGAGCTCGTGGCGACCGAGACCTCGGTTGACGGCGCCGTTCGAGTGAGTGTGGACGCCCGCGGTCTGCCTACCGAATTGATCGTCACCGACCGCGCCCGGGGGATGGATCCGGCCCGGCTGTCCGCAGAACTGATGTCCTGCTTGCGGCGGGCGCACAGCACACTTGCCGGCCGCGTCAGTACCCCCGTGACCAGTTCATCCCCAAGCATTGCCACCAGCGATGACGATCCCAGCGTGGCCTCCCTGCTTTGCTGACCGCTCGTTCCGCCGCCCCTCGCCATTCGGAACCGAATGGCGAGGTCACGCGTTCTGTCGAGTGCCATTCGGAGCCCCATGGCGGTTGCGGTGCGCTAGGCCGACCGGGCGGCCCGGACGTGTGTGACGTCGCCGGCTGACAATGCCCGCTGCTCGCCGCGCGACAACACCAGCAACCGGCCCTCGGCATCCACGTCCACCGCGGTACCGGTCAGCGTGGGTTGACCCGGTAACTCCACCCGGACCGGCTGTCCCAGCGTCGCGCAGCGCTGCCGGTAGGCATCCCGCAAACCCGTGGCGACTGGATCGCCCTGGTGCTCGCACCACAGCTGCACGTCGCTGTCGAGGGCACGCAGCAGACCTCGCAGCAGCGGGTCGCGGTCGGTGCAGGCGGCCTGCTCGATGACCAACGAGGTCGCCTCGGTCAGTGGCAGCTCGTCGGGTCGCAGCGTCACGTTGAGCCCGATGCCCACTACCACGGCGGGACCCGGGACCGCTTCGGCGAGGATCCCGGCCG
>JBGSWT010000460.1:0-3309 GCA_041751815.1 Pseudonocardiaceae bacterium | reverse complement strand
AGCTGCTGTTCCGGTTCATCGCCGCTGCCTACGAACGCCGCTCCCTGGGCATCGGCTCGCACTGGCCCTTCGAATCCTGGGGCCGGTTCCTGCCCGAACACACCACCGCGGTCAGCCTGCTCGACCGGCTGCTGCACCACTGCCACACCGTGGTCACCGACGGCGACTCGTTCCGGATGAAACAAGCACGAGCCGGGCTCGGCACCGCCACCAAGGCCAGCCGATGACCACGCCGCACGAATATCGTTACAGCCCGACCCCGTCACCGGGCCCCTGCCCGGACCACCCCGGCTGCCTCGTCCTGCGCTGCAGCCGATGGCTCTGCCCGCGTCACTTCCACACCCCGATCAACCAGCGCGGACAACCCCGCCGCTACTGCAGCCCCGCCTGCCGCATCGCCGAACACCGCAGGCTGCACATGTAATCAAAACCCCGAGGGGTGGGGACTTTTGCTTGGCCACCAGCGGGGACCGCAACTTGGCCGTTGACAGGAGGGTGGGAGCAGCCCCGACAAAGCCGGGACGTGTCAGTACTGCCAGATGGTGTGGGCTCGGCGAGCGTGATGGAGAGGAGTACGTGCGGAACCGGCGTTGTTACGCTCTTCAATCTTGACACCGACTCGAAATCTGGTGGATCTGGCGCGGCGCAGCGCGTCTCGTTGTTTACAGTTGCGGCGAGAACTTCCCGGATCGAGACGCTCTAGCAACGGGCGGGCGATCATCCGGTAACCACATCGGCGGCCCCCTTTGGGCCGCGAGATCACCATCAACACCCGCAGCCGCTCACCACCCACGGTGAACGCTTGCGCCAGACCAGCCGCCGGCAGACTCCGACTCATCCCGACCCAGTCCAGCGCCACTGGCGTCGGGCGGTCCGGATCGCACAACAGCTCCCAGGGCAGCCCCAGCCAGCCCGGCGCCGATGACCGGAACACGATCTCGACGCCAGCGCCCGTCCGAGAACGCATCCGCATATAGGCGTCACGGGCTGGGCCAGTACCGAATACCGCCTTGAACACCGCTTGCCCCCAACCGATCAGATGGCCCGCACCCGCGGCCCCCGCTCGCCATAGACTCCGAAAGGCGCCGCAGGTAGTCCTCCAGATACCAGCGCAAGTCCTCCAAGGTGTCGGCGTCCAACGGCCACACCACCTCAGCCGGCTCCCCCGCCGGGCTCGGTAGCTCACCATCGAGCCATGTCGACATCGGCACCCGACCATCGGCACCCAAATCCACCAACAACCGGTCTGTCATGGCCCCTACCCACCTTTTGCGCTTTGCGCACATAGAGTCACAGGTGGCCAGGGTCAGCGCCGCCAGGCCCCGTCGTCACGCGGGCAGCCGTGAGCAGAGCGTGTCAGCCTCGTCGCCAGCCTGATCGACCGACGGAGTACGGCCGCTACACAAACTTGGCGGTGTCGTCTACGACTTGGCAGCAGCGAGCCCAGGACGTCGAACCCCGGTCATCCCTGCTACCGGCTTGAGCAGAATCATAGAGTGCCAAGGCGAGACTGTAGGTCACGTCGCCGATCCCCGCCAGGAGCGTAGACGATGTCAATCCGGCCCGTGGTCTGTCCGGATACGATCATGCTTACCGACACCGAACACGCAATGCGTTCAGGCTGCCCCATCGAGCGCATGAGGTAGCGCGCACACTGGCGCGATCTGGAGAGCCACACTGGCCTGCACTAGACACTCGGGCAGGTCTCCCTCGATGAGGCGTGGTGGATGCGCTGGAACGACGAGGGGGACTGTCGCGAGCTGACTGCCCTGGCAAACGGCTCAGTCCAGGAAACTGGCGGGGACCCTGAGCCATGTGCTCTGCCCGCTGGGCATGCTGGCGCACACAGCTTCGGGTACAACCCGAACGAGCCCGTGTAGTAATTATCGGATCCCTTGCGCCTGCGACGTGCGATCATCCAGAGTGGACAGTTCGGTCACCAACATGGTCACCAACTCTGGCCAACCAGGCGGGTCGTAGCGCTCCACTACCACGGGTGCAAAAGCCAAGGCGCTAGTAGCGGTCGGGACCGTCCGCAATCAGGCCCCTCGTAATGAGCAGGTCCGGGGTTCGATTCCCCGAGGCGGCTCCACTCCTGACCAGTGGTTTCGCCACAAGCGGAGCCGCTGAGCAGGTGCGGATCATGGTTTTGTGGTCGCAGTGTGGTCGCAGCGCGCGCCGCGCGCTCGTTCGCCAGCTCGGCCGCGGCGGCGTCCAGGACCCTCCCGAGGGAGTCTGCGGCGGCTAGCGCTGTCTCTTTTGTCAGGTGCCCGTAGAGGTCCGCGGTGATTCCCGTTTGCGCGTGTCGCAGGGTCTTGGACACCAGCGGCAGCGGCACACCGGAGGTGAGCATCAGCGTGGCGGCCAGGTGCCGGAGGTCGTGCAGCCGCACTCGGGGAAGCCCGGCCGCCTCGGTGAGGTCATGGAAGCGGTCCAGTACCCAGTCCGGCCGTAGCGGCGCGCCGTTCTCCCGGGCGAATACCAGGTCATCGTCCTCGTATGCCTCGTCCCACGCGGCGCGCTCGACGGCCTGCCGCGCTGATTGTCGCTTGAGCGCGGCTACCACCCGCAAGGACAATCCGACACCGGCCGCCGAGCCCTTCGTCTTGGGCGCGGTGAACATCAGCTGCCCGGCGACGTCGGACAGCGTGCCTCGGGTCGGGTGGATGAACAGCACCCGGGTGACCAGGTCCAGGTCTGACCAGTGCACCGCGAGTGCCTCACCGCGGCGTAACCCGGTGCCGATGATGACCTCGAACAGGTCGGTGAGCCGGTCATCGGCCCAGTGCGCGTGGTCCAGGAACGCGACCGCCTCGGCGGCTGTCCACGGCTGCCGCTCGGCGGTGACCACCGGAGGCAGCACGCCTTTGGTCGGGTAGCCACCGCGGCGCATCGTCTTGCGCTGGCTGTCCACGCTGGGTATGTCCGCCGAGGCTGCGAGTGTGCTCGGCATCTCCCTGAACACCGCATATGCGGCTGTCAAGCGGGGCGACCTCGGGGTGCGAGCCCTTCGCTACGGCTCACGGTGGCGCATTCCTACGGCTGACCTACGGCGTGAGGTCGGGCTTGCGGACAGTGCCGAATGAGCCACCCGACGCAGCGGAGCGGGGCGCCGGTCAACCAAGTAGCGAACGCCGCAGTGAAGCGCGGCGAACTCGGTGTACGGGCCGGCCCTTCGCTACGGCCGAATGTGACCTGTGTCCCATCCGGCCCCGGAACGCGCACAAACCGAATCTCGCGTCCAGCGTCCAGACCGCCCGACACTTCGAGGCGTCCCGGCAAAAACTGGAGCGTGCCTTCCTGCGGCAC
>JBGSWT010000459.1:0-1518 GCA_041751815.1 Pseudonocardiaceae bacterium | reverse complement strand
CGCACCTGGTCGCGCTGCCCGCGCTGGCCCTGGCGGGTGGCGGGCTGGTGGCCCTGCTGATGCCACGACGTTCGGTGTGGCCGGTGCTCGCGATCACCGCCGGCATCATCCCGTCCGTTGTGCTGCTGATGCCGCTCGGTGTGGGCACCTTCGACACCGCCGGGCTCGCGGAAGGTGGACCGGCCGCGGCACTACTGGCCCTGTTCAGTCTCACCCTGCTGCCGCTGGTCGAGCTGCTCCTTCCACCGGTGGAGCAGCCCCTCGGCAAGCGGCGCGCCGTGCTGGTTGCGGTTGCCGGAATGGTCCTGGTACTCGCCCTGACCGGCGCCGGCCTGGCCGTGAACCGGGTCGATGCAACATATCCACGCCGGGCGAACCTGGCCTACGTGCTCGACACCGACACCGGCCTGGCCCACTGGGTCAGCCCGGATACCGAACCAGCCGAATGGACCCGCAGATATGTCACCGAACGTTCCGAGTCCGCCGTGGTCGGCTTCGAGGACCGTCCGATGTGGACAGGTCCCTCCCCCACTGTGCCCGTACCCGCTCCCGAGGTGACCCGGCGATCCCGGCAGGGCGACACAGTCGAGCTGCATGTCTCCTCGCCGCGCTCCGCCCCGAAGGTGGTGCTGCGGATCGAGCACCGCATCGACCAGATCACCGTTACCGCACCCGGGCTCGCCCCCACTGCCATCACCCTCGTGGGCACCGGACAAGGTCGATGGCCCACCGAGGTGCGCTTCGGCGATCTGCCACCCGAGGGCATCGACCTCACGTTGCGCACCATGCACCAGGGTCCGCTGCGGATCTCCGTTTACGACCAGACCCTGGGGCTGACCGGCATTCCGGGATTCCAGCCCCGTCCACCAGACCTCGAGCCGCGGCACTCAGACAGCGACACCGTCGTCGTGGCGCGAACCTACGAGTTCTGAGCCTAAGAACGCCCGGAAATCGGTTGCCGAGCACCGGCGTGTCGGGCCACGCTGTACTCACGATGACGGCAGGTGCTCGCTATGTGGGCGCCAACGGTGGGGAACAACGGGAGGAGGCGAGAGGCCATGACTGCCAGTGGCGTGCAGCTCAACGTGACCTCCCCCTCCCGCCATCCGGCCAGCTGATCTGCTCCTGGGTGGCGTCACCCAAGGAGCCCTTCCAATGCCCCAGCACGACCGGCTGCCCGTACGGCGCAGCCGCTTTGATAACCCCGCCACCCGCCTTGATGAGGTCGGCACACGCCGGCATCGACGCCACTTCGACGACGACGACGAACCACCAGCCCGCCAGCGCCCGCCTGCTCCCTCGCTATCCGATGACGCTCCCATCAGCGGGGACCGGTGGTCGACATGGGCCGTGGGGCAGCACGGCCCGGCACCTCACCCGGATTGGCTGGTTACCGAGCTCGCCGCGGTCGACACCGAGTTCGGTGTGCTCAAGACCGGCAAGGAAGCCGACGTGCACCTGGTGGAGCGCGCGGTCCCCGGCACGTCCCGGTCCTGCGTGCTCGCCGCCAAGCGCTAC
>JBGSWT010000458.1:0-3461 GCA_041751815.1 Pseudonocardiaceae bacterium | reverse complement strand
CGGCCGCGGGTCGTCCCACGGCCGCTGGTCGAGGCCGACCGGGTGCTCGCCGACCTCGCTGCCGACCGGATCATCGGGGCTGCCGTACTCGTCCCCTGAAACGCCGATCCCTCGGTCCCCGGCCGGCACCGGAGCACGATTCTCTTCAAGATCACTTCATTGGCACCAACACACCGTGCCCAGCGCGTCGAGCGCGACATGATCGTGAAACGACCGTGGGCCGGGCTGTCATGCCTCGGCGCTCCACTGGGACGCCTCCCGCACGCACTGTGGACAGAAGCGCGGCACGCACTTGCAGCCCGGGCAGTGATCCACCGGGGTAGCGCCCGCGGTCCCGACGCACACATCCTCGCCGCACAGCGTGATGCAGGTGCCGACCCATCCCGGGTCCACCACCTGGTCGGCCGTCATGAGGTGATAGACGCCCGCCGGCAGCTCGTTCACCTCGGAGCTGACCAGCTCCGAGGTGCTCGCCGGGTACTTCCCGGGATCGCCATCCGCCACCCGGTGACCGTGTCCGGCTCCACCCTCAACCGCGACCGCGCCACCATCGGTGATCTCCGTGGTGTCCACGAATGGTGCCGAGCTGCTCCGCGCGGCACGCGGAGGACGGGTGGCGAGGTCTCGCACCTCGCCCTCGGGTGCTACGGCATGATCTGTCGTGACTACCATCGCTGCCTCCCACGTGTTCGCGCTTGCCTGGATGCTGCGCGTAGGGACTACAGTGGCCATGGGAACCCGCCAGAATCAACGGGAACCCGATTATCCACCCGTTTGGCGTAGGCTGTCTCGACGGGTGGCTTGGCGTACCCGGAGGGTGGCAGTGAGCCAGGACAGCAGTGACGTGGTCAACGCGACGGTGCGGCGGTGGCAGCTCACCGAGACCCTGCGACAGCTCCGGGAACGCGCCGGACTGACGATCGAGCAGGCCGTCGAGCGGTTGCGTACCGGCTCGGGAACGTGGTCGCGGTCGAAGCTGGGCCGGATCGAGACCCGCGAGCAGGGCGTGAAGGTGCGCGAGGTCGAGCAGCTTCTCGATCTCTACGACGCCACCGACGCGAGCCTTCGCGGGTGGTTGCTCGACCTCGCCGCGACGGCGCACGAACGCGGGTACTGGCGGGTGATCCGCAAGGACCTGCCCGAGGACTTCCACGACTTCCTCAGCGTCGAGGCCTCGCTCGTCGCGCTGCGCCAGTTCGAGACGATGGCCGTGCCGGGGCTGCTGCAGGTCGCCGACTTCACTCGGGCTCTGATCAACGGCGCAAGCCCCGGCCTGGCCGCCGACATGGTGGAACGCCGCGTGCTGGCCCGCATGGCCCGGCAACAGGTCTTGACCAGACCAGAGCCGCTCGAGTTTCACGTAATCATCGAAGAGGCGATCCTGGAACGCCCGGTGGGCACTCCCGTGATCATGCGCAACCAGCTCCGCCGCCTCGTCGACGACGCGGCCCAGGACCACATCACGCTCCAGGTGCTGCCGAAGGCGGCCGGAGCGAGCCCCGCGATGGACGGCCCGTTCTCCGTGCTGTCTCTACCCGAACCCATCCCGGACTTCGCCTACGCCGGAAGTGGCGGTGGCTCGTCCGTCTATATTGAAGATCGTGAGCTGGTGCGCGGGTGTATCGTCAAGTGGGGCATCCTCACGGAGCGGGCCCTGTCCCAGACCGACTCGGTGGACCTGATCAAGGAAACCGCGAAGGCATACGAGTGATCCACGGCGAAGGAGGGGAAGCGGATGAGCCACCCGGACGACCTCACCCACGCCGACTGGCGCAAGAGCAGCTTCTCCGGCAGCGGCGGCCCCGGCAGCGGCGACTGCGTCGAGGTCACCCCGCTCGCCGACGGCAGGATCGCCCTACGCAACAGCAACCACCCCGAGGCCGGGACCATGTTCTTCACCCGCTCCGAGATGCGGGCCTGGATCACAGGTTGCAAGACCGGCGAGTTCGACGACCTGAGCTGACATCTGACCGTCCCCCGATTCTCGCGGGTATCGAGGGCGGCGATGTCTGCTTGTTGTCCGCAACGATGCCCTTTCGGGTGCTGGTGGAGTGGCACCCTGCTGGCGGTTGGTGGAGGCTACGGCGGCACGGACGACGGACGCGCCAGCCTGGTCACCGATGGTGCGGGGGTGAGCTTCGCGGAGCTGGACGCGCGGGGCGCGGGTCCGAAGCGGATGGTGTCGCCAGCGTAGAACGTCGGCCAGCGAAACCCCAGGTTCGTCGGCCGGGCATCGACAGTCGCCTCGATCCGACGTGCCCCGCGGGTCCTACACTCCCCGGCCATGAGCGAGTACCCGGTCACGGCCATCTAGCGAGAGAGATCACGTATGGCGCCGCCTCCGCCGTCCACCACCAGCGACGTCCCGCCTTTCGACGTACGGGAGCAACTGGGGGAGGACGTGCTCGATCGGGCAGAACGATCGACGGTGTACGGCTTGATCGTTCGACGATAGTGTACGGCACGCAGGGCTTTACGGTCGGGTTCCGCACCGACGCGGGCACGTGGGTGCGGATCCAGTGGCGCAGACCGTGGAAGATCTACGGTCCGGCGTGGGCGGGGGCGGAATGTGCATCCGTGGTGCGGGGTGTCGCCAAGCCCGACTGGTTTCAGACGGCATCCTGGCGCGACGACAGGCGCGGGGTGGTGTGGCGCGTGGACGAGATGGAGCTGGTCAGCTCTCCCGCTATCAACTCCACGGGGGTCATCGCGACCGAGCCGGAGCTTCCCGATTCGTGGTGGGACAGTCTCAGGACGTCGCTCGCCGCGCTGGCCGCGCATGAGACCGACCGGGTGGGAGTGCGCCAGGAGCACCTGTCGTTGCGGATCAACCAGGTGTTCCCCGGCGAGGTGAACACGACCGTCGACGAATGGGTGACGGCACACGCCGATCTGCACTGGGGCAACCTGACCGCACCCGACTGCTACCTGTTGGACTGGGGAGACTGGGGAGCCGCTCCTCGGGGACGCGACGCAGTCAGCTTATGGGGATTTTCCTTACGTGTTCCCACGCTGGTGGCTCGCGTGCAACGCGAGTTTCAGAGCGACTTGCAGACCCGGTCGGGGAAGCTCGCGCAGCTGCTGTTCTGCTCCAACGTCATCCGCGTGAACGCCAAGCGGGACGATCCCAGCCCTCTGGTGCAGCCGCACGGCAGGCCGCCGAGACCCTGCTCGCCGAGCTGCGAGCATGACATGAGGGGCCATCCCCGCCCTCGGATGTCGGACGGTACAGAGCCGGATCAGGGAGCTTGCAGATTCGCGGCCACCGCGGCGACGAGCTCGGTGACTGGCCCGCACAGCTCCTCGATCGGCTGCGGACGGCTGAGGTCGACGATCACGGTCTCCCTGACCGTAACGCTGCGAGTGAAGCGTCGACCTTGAAGGAGCGGCCAGGTAATGACGGCCGACGGTGATGTGCGTGGGAGGGTGGGGCCGTGACGCAGCGGTGGGACGTGTTCGTC
>JBGSWT010000457.1:0-7349 GCA_041751815.1 Pseudonocardiaceae bacterium | reverse complement strand
TCGATCCCCCCGAAGTTCGCGGCCTGGGTGTCGGTCTTCTCCGCGGCCAGGATCATCTCCCGCAACATCGTGTTGATCTCTGCCGCACCGTCGCAGTCGGCCTGGTAGACCGGTGTCCGCCAGCTCATCAGCGCAGTGCGCGTCCTGGTCGTCGCCGTCGTGGTCACAATGCCTCCTTTAGGCGCCGGGCCACGCTGTGTCCGGCATCAGTCAGGTGGTTGTTTAACCTGCTGAGCAATTCGAGGCATCCCGAGCCGTAATCGGCCAGACGAGCCTGCCGCCCTGGCGGTGCGGTAGCGCTCGCCCGGTACATCCGGGTCAGCGCTGCGGCGACGTGGGCGGCCCCCAGCACTTCGGCGGGTGTCCGGTGCGCGGTGCCGGAGGGCAGAGTCGCGTGCCGTGCACCGGGGGCCTGAAGCGCCCAGAGTTCCTCGATCAGGTACAGCCACTGGTGGGACAGCTCGTGCACCACTTGTTCACGCAGCTCCACGTGGGTAGCGAACGCCTCGTCGGCGAGCAACACCTGCTGTGGCCACATCCGCGAGGACGCCGAGATCGCACCATTCGACGGGGACAACAGCGAGAACACCACCGGCAGCCCCACCAGCGGCGCCCAGCCCGGAATCAACTCGGCCAGCTCGGCGAGGATGTCTGCGATCATCTGCTGACGCATGCTGGTGAGCGTCGCCGCCGGCATCGGCCCGGAAGCCCGGTGCAACAGGAGCACCCGAGCGGGATCCAGCCAGGCGCTGACCTCAGCGTCGGTGATTCTCTCAGCGTTGCCCAACCGCTCGCCTTCGACGTGGCGAACCGCCGCAACCCCCGCCAGCAGCCGCGCAGACGCAAAATCGTCATCGAGGAACGGCATCCCGCCCAGGACGGTGATCGGGTCGGCGAGAGCCGCGCTCACTGATGCATCATCGCGGCCGTCGCGGCCGTCGTGTCGCGGCCGATGAGATGCGGGTGGGCTTCCAATGTGCCCGGGTCCGCCCCGATCGCCACGATTCCCACACCAGCGCGACGTCCGGTTTGCAGACACGGCAGCGGGTGGTCTGCCTGCGGGTCTGGGGTGAAATATCGTGCCGGCGGGGAAGGCATCCTTGCCAACATCGCCGGGCCGCACACCATCCCCTGATAAGTGTCGAAGGCGAATCGAGGGTGTCCGATGTCGAAATCGTGGATCACGACGATGCCTGTAGTGATCGACGCCAGCTCCCTACCCAGCGGCCATTGCACGCCCCAATGCGCATCGAGGAAGAACAACGGGCGCTCATGGCGGGCGACCACCGTCGCCACCAGCGTTGGCGAATCGACGCAGGTCACAGCCACATTGCCAGTCGCCCTGAGGCGATGCCGAGTGAAACTTGCGTGCCCTGCGTCGTTGTCGCAGGAGTACACCGGCAGGTCTGGATAGCGGCGCGCGAGATAGCTCGTGGTGTCCCCGAGGAAACATCCGGTCTCGACGATCGCGTCGCACGAGTACCCCGTAAGCAGGTCATCCACGATCAACGCCACGGTGATGTCGAACCCGAAAGGTCCGCCACCATCGGACAACCGGACCGAGCCCACCCGCTCAGTCCGGTAGAAGACCGCCAGCGTCGTGTCCGTCCGATCGTGTCCCATGAGGTAGCGGGGCAATCCCTCCCCGATCGTGCGCGACGTGAGTGGACTGACTTAGCCTTCCAGATCACGACGGCACTGACTGCGACCGTTCAGGTGTCGATGCTCGTCCCGGACACCCGCCGGACTTGCGGGAGAGAGATGATCACCAATCCGTCACGGTCTCAGCAGGACTTTGACGGCGCCGTCCTGCTTCTTCTGGAACATCTCGTAGGCCTGCGGCGCCTGGTCCAACGGCATGGTGTGGGTGGCGAAGCCCTCCACACCGAGCGGGTCGGCCTCGGTGAGCAACGGCAGGATGTCGTCCACCCACCGCCTGACGTTGGCCTGCCCCATCCGTAGCTGGATCTGCTTGTCGAACAGCGTCAACATCGGCAGCGGATCGGTCATGCCACCGTAGACGCCGATCACCGAGATCGTGCCTCCCCGGCGCACGATGTCGATCGCCAGGTACAGGGCGTTGAGCCGGTCGATGCCCGCCTGCTGCATCAGTGTCGCGGCTATCGGCTTGGGTAGCATGCCCGCCGCCTGCTGGGCGATCTTCGCGCCGGGTGACCCGTGCGCCTCCATCCCCACGGCGTCGATGACGGCGTCTGGCCCACGCCCTGCGGTCATCCCGCGGATCACGTCGGCGAGGTCTTTCTGATGCTCGCGCAGATCCAGCGTCACGGCACCGTGCAGCCGAGCGCGGGCAAGCCGCTCGGGCACCAGATCGACGCCGATCACCTGCCCGGCACCCCGATGCCGTGCGATGCGGGCGGACATGTCACCGATCGGCCCCAGGCCGAGCACCACGACGCTGCCACCGGCCGGGATCCCGGCGTACTCGACCGCCTGCCACGAGGTGGGCAGCACATCGGAGAGGTAGACGAATCGCTCATCGGGTGGGCCGTCGGGCACCACGATGGGCAGCGTGTTGCCGAACGGAACCCGCAGGTACTCCGCCTGCCCACCCGGCACCTGCCCATAGAGCTTGGTGTAGCCGAACAGCGCGGCTCCCATGCCCTGGTCCCGGACCTGGGTGGTCTCGCATTGCGAATGCAGTCCCTGCCCGCACATGAAGCACGTACCGCAGGAGATGTTGAACGGAATCACCACGCGCTGACCGGGGCGGATCTCGGTGACGTCAGTGCCGACCTCCTCGACGATCCCCATCGGCTCGTGACCGAGAATGTCGCCCTCGGTCAGGAACGGGCCGAGCACCTCGTAAAGATGCAGATCCGATCCGCAGATCCCGGTCGAGGTGATACACACGATGGCATCCGTCGGCTCCTCGATCTTCGGATCCGCAACGGTGTCGACCCGGACGTCGCGCTTGCCGTGCCATGTCACTGCCTTCATGTGCAGCCTCCTCCATACTGGGCAGGAGGTGGCATCCCCTCTTTCGCGATGGCTCAAACCGCGCGAAGGCTGCGTGCGCTCATGAGCGGCAGGCGGCCATCCTCACGCGGATGTGGACATGGCCGGCGGCTCCCCGGCTGACGGCCAGGAGGTGCCCGCGTCGCTACCCAGCTCCGAGAACGATCGTCGCGTGGAGCCCGTTAGTCCCGCGCCCGGTGATTCGCCCGCACGGCCGGAGTAGCAGCTCCCATGCACTGCCGACCCGTGCGAGCGAGCGCTGGCCTGTACTGGATCGTAAGAGTACGGTCAATCCTGGCGGTGTAGTGCACAGATATTCGCCCCAAATGAGAGGAGTCGAGGATGTCCGAGCCCCACACTCCGGACACAGGCGCACCCCCCGTAGATGCGGTGAAAGAGCACGTGAAGCAGACCGGGGAGCAATTGAATTCAGGTGCGGGTAACGATGAGCCGGATCCGGCTACGGCTGAGAGCCCCCCGGACCAGATCAGGGCGGGAGATGCAAAGAGGGAAACGAAAGGGGCGCCCGATACCCCTGACGAAGCCGGAGTCGGATGATTGGACTGAGTAAGATCGGCACCAGACTCTCACGGACCTGCTCTTTGCACTGCTCGTCATAATTAACTCACGTTCGTGATCGTCGGGTTTGCCAATTAAGGTGCTCTCCGGGGCGGACCGCCCCGGAGAGCGATTACCTGCGCCAGCCGACCTCTCGATCCCAGAGTCCCAAGACTGGCGGAAGTTAGCTCTCAGGCGCCCCAGCTGGGCAAATCGGGCCTCTTTCCAACTGCTTCCAACTGCCGCGATTCGGTGAATATAGAGATTTGCCCGTTCGGCTTCCAGCGGCCGGCAGCCGGATCGGTGATGTTGCAGCACTTTTCCCGCTCACGGGTAGTGCGTGGCAACGATGATATGGCAGACGCTTACTGTCTCACCGGCCGCCCGATTTTGCGACCGCCTCGGCCTCACGTTGACGGCGGGGAGTTCGGTCTGGTCCGCCGAGCACCGCCACATCCACCGTTCCCGTCGCCGTCCAGCGGCGGATGGCCGTGGGTAGGCATCGCCGCGCGACGGCGCCGAGTGCAGGGTGACGCAGCGTTCAGCTGCGCGGCAAGAAGATCACGTTGTGTAAGTACCTCGGTAACGGGGTATGCCTACCTCGAGAGCGGCGAAGAAAATTTGGGCGAGGAGGAGGATATGGCGACTCACGAGCAGGGGCAGCCCAGCGGCGCTGACAGCTCGGTAGGTCAGTTGGTGGAGCGGCTATCGGCCCAGGTGTCAGCGTTGGTGCGCGACGAGATGGCGCTGGCAACTGCCGAGATGAAACGTAAGGGTGCCCAAGCCGGTGTAGGAATCGGGATCGGCAGCGTCGGTGCGGTGGTGGCATTGCTAGGGCTCGGTGCACTGGTGGCGGCGGCGGTGCTTGGATTGGCGACTGTGCTGGCCGCGTGGCTGGCCGCGCTGCTCGTGGGGATAGTGCTGCTGGCAGTTGCCGGGGCACTGGCGGCAGCGGGAATCGGGCAGGTGCGTAGCTCGGCGCCGGTGGCGCCCGAGCAGGCCGTACAGAGCACGAAGCGCGACATCGAGACGGTGAAGGAGAGCATGCACCGATGAGCGGCAGAAGCGAGCAGGAATTGCAGGAAGAGATCCAGGAGCTGCGCAGCGAGCTGGGCGAGACAGTGCAAGCACTGGCGCACAAGGCCGACGTGCCAGCCCGAGCCAAGCAGCGCGGTAATGAGCTGAAGGAAGAAGCCATCGAGCGCGGCACTGAACTGCGGGATCAGGCCATCGAGCGTGGCAGTGCGCTGCGTGAGCAGGCGAGCGAACGCGGCAGTGAGCTGCGTGACCAGGTCGTCGAGCGCAGCAACCAGTTGAAGGACCGGGTCGTCGGGCGTAGCGGTGAGCTGCGCGACCAGGCCGCTATGCACGGTAGTGAGTTGCGTGACCAGGCTGTGGAAGCGGCCGAGCGGGCGCGCGAGGCTGTCAGCCGAACGCCGCGAGAGCGGTGGACAAAGTTGGCGAGCGCTGGGCTCGCGCTAGTTGCCCTGACCCTCTTGGTGCGGAGGATGCGGATCCGGTGAGCTCGTTCAACAAGGTGACATACCAGGCGTTGAGCCTGGCCAGTGGAGTTCTCGGTGGCGCGCTGGCTGGCGCTGTGGTCACTCGGGTGTGGCGCGCGGTTTCCGGCGAAGACGAGGCTCCCGAACCGACCGCGCTGGACCACAACATCCGCCAGGTACTCGTCGCGGGGGCGCTGCAGGGGGTGGTGTTCGGCCTGGTCAAAGCCGCATTGAGTCGAATGACCGCGAAAGGTTACCGGCGCTTCACCGGACACGATCTCAAACGTTGAGCCTCATGACACAGCAGCCATGACACAGCAGCCATGACACAGCAGCGTCGCCCCCACCCGCGCGGGGCGACGCTGCTGTGCGGATTCCCGGTTGCACGCCCGGCACTTCCGGGCTTGCCATCGGTATATCGAAGGTTACCCGATCAGCGGGGCGGCAAACGCATCAAACGAGCCACGCGCGCGCTGACGTCCTATAGCTTGAGCGGGATTTATAGATCGGCACTATTTGAAGGTGTCTTTGAGCTTTTCGCCTGCCTGTTTGAGATTGCCCTTGGCCTGATCAGTCTTTCCCTCGGCCTTGAGTTCATCGTCGTCGGTCGCCCTACCTACGGCCTCCTTGCCTTGACCTTTCACCTCTTCGGTCTTGTTCTTGGCCTTGTCGGCAAGACTCATGACATTCTCCTTCACGGATGGGTTTTCCCGGTCAACGTAGGGCTCTCCGACTTCTTCGCTTCTCCTCCATGGTGGGAAGCCACTCACAGGCTACCCAGAAAGGATCGGCTGCAAACTCACTCACTGCCCGGCATCGACCGACCCACCCAGACGGGCGAACTGGCCGGGTCCAGTTGCATACTTCTTACGAGTGCATTCGGGTCACCGATCAGCGTCGTGACCGCACCCCGGCCGGTACAGATCTCGCTGCCAGCAGGGTCGCCGTTCGCCGCTGTCTTGCCGGTCTGGGAGGATCTGGACTGTCGCCGAGCCGACGCGGAAGGGATCACGTGGAAACCAGCGAAGCGGGCGATCTGCAGGTGCAGCTGGCGGACGACCCGAACGACCGGGCCGCGGTCCCGACCGCGATCGAGCGGGCCGCGCGCGAGGAAGCGGCGCGCAACAACGCCGCCGACAGCAAGCTGTCCGACGTCAGCTCGTTGCAGGTTGGGCCGGCGGCCGCGTCAGTGTCCATGCAGCGAGTCCTGCATCGAGTGGTGATGCCCCGGGCAGACGATCCCCCTGATGTGCGCCCGCTCTACCTTGATGAACCAGAGAACCTGCACGGTCGCACCTCTGAAGTCGTCTCGAGGTCGACGGTGAGTCTGCCGCCCTGGAGTCAGCTGTCGTTCGCGACCTACTTCAATGCCTTCCCAGCCAGCTACTGGAAGCGCTGGACCCGGGTGGAGGAGGTGGCGCTACGGCTTTCCGTGCAGGGCGCCGGGCGGGTGGACCTCTACCGCTCCAAGCCCAACGGCGACGTCGTGCACCTGGAGGGTAAGCAACTCGACACCGGCGACAGTGTGGTCGAGCTGGAGTTCCGGGAGTCACTCACGCCGTTCGAGGACGGTGGTTGGGTCTGGTTCGACGTCGCCACCGGGCGGGAGTCGCTGACCATCGCCGATGGCGCGTGGATCGTCGACGAGCCACTGCCGGCACAACCGCTGGCAGTGGCGATCACCACCTTTAACCGCCCGGCCGACTGTGTCACCGCGCTGGCTGCGCTGGCCGAGGACCAGGCCGTGCTCGACGTCGTCGCGAAGGTCATCGTGGTCGATCAGGGCAGCGTCAAGGTGTGCGATCATCAGTCCTACGCCACGGTCGCGGCCCAGCTCGGTGAGCGGCTGGTGGTGATCGACCAGGAGAACCTCGGTGGTTCTGGTGGGTTCGCCCGGGGCATGCTCGAGGCGCTACGCACGCCCGGTGTCGAGCACGTGATGTTGATGGACGACGACGTCCGGCTGGAGCCGGACAGCGTGCTGCGCGCGCACGCCTTCGCCAGCGCGACGTCATCGCCGGTGATCGTCGGCGCTCAGATGCTGAACCTGCAGTCCCGCAGCCAGCTGCATGCCATGGGTGAGATCGTGGACCTGCGGACCAGCTTCTGGCGTCCGGCACCTGGATCCGTCTACGAGCACGACTTCACCAAGCTGACGCTGCGCCAGCAGCGCTTGCTGCACGCCCGCATTCACTCCACCTACAACGGCTGGTGGATGTGCCTTTTCCCCCGCGAGGTGCTCGAACGCACCGGCCTGCCGCTGCCGCTGTTCATCAAGTGGGACGACGCGGAGTACGCGCTGCGGGCCGG
>JBGSWT010000456.1:0-3454 GCA_041751815.1 Pseudonocardiaceae bacterium | reverse complement strand
GTGGCGAGTTCCCGAGAGATTATTTCTCGTTCTTCGGCGAAAAGTTCTTCACCACGCACTGGTGGTGGCTCCGTTCTCTTTCTTAACTGGGTGGTCGGTAGGGTATCATTCTTGGTGGTGCACTCACCCTATGACACCAAGCTTGGTTCAAGGAATTTCTTCTTCGAAAGGGTCTGTGACACGTCCTCATGGGCGAGAACCCACGGCCTCTTTTTATCCTGGATCCACCCTATCGTGGAGTCTGTCGCTGTCGGAAGGACCGAGGTTGCCACGCCCAGTGCGGTTGCAATATCCAGCGGAAGTCCAAGTCCGGCTGCGGTTGATGCCAGACCAATGCTGACTCCAATCCAGGGCATTGCGCGTGTTCGCTGCGAAACACGCGAAGATAGGCGCTCTTGGCGCGCCATTTCGCTCTGGAACGCTTGGTGTAGGTCTGCGGATACCTCGGGCAACTGCCCGACAATTTTGAGAAACCTCCTTCGTGAAGTCTTGTGTCTTTCGCGGATTTCGAGCATTGCATCTACAACGAGATTTATAGAAGATGGATCTACGCTCTGCCTCAACGCTGGGACGATCAGTAGCTGCTGGACCATTGGATTCAACGGAGCCGCCTCTTCGAGTCCGCGTGAAGCTCTGTTTGTGTGGCCGCTATGCACGGCTTCTATAGCTTCAACCAACTTGGCCGCTGACTTGGGAAGTTCTCTGATGCATCCAGGATTATCAAATAATAGGGGGATAGTGTAGTATCGCATTGCAGCCCAGCGTCGAATCAAAGTACTGTGCTTCGGAAGGAAAGCGGAAGCGGCCTCACTAATTCGTCGTCGGTCGGCGGGTCCCGAAGCGAAATACTCAGCAATTCGATCTACTTGTGCTGCTGCCGCCCCTCGTCTGCCGCCGGGCACAAGTCTTCGAAGGCCGCCCGTGGGTGCCATATCCGCCAAAATTGTTGCCATGAATACGTTACCATGATCCTCTGGCTTATAGATTCTCTTGCTTACGACGTGTTCGTCGAGCCAGCTTGCACGCGGTAGCGCTTCGTCAGGGTATCCGTGATCTCTCACTAGCTCCTCGAAGCTGCTTAATCCCTCATATATGGCAATTCTGACAATTCCACTAGTAAGGAGTTGGGGCGATGTGCGCAAGGCGTTATATAGCGGTCCATCGCTTAGTGCGTAGCGAGCCGGAAAAGTTATACTTTCGGCCATAACTGCGTAGGCGAGAAGTCGCGCGAGCACATCGACGTTCTCGAGTCTTGTTTTTGATAGTGTATCGTTTCGTGCTAGAGGGTAAAACTGATCTCCCAGATTCATGGCGATATCGCCGAACGCATCCATTTGCTCCCCTGTCGAAAGTTGAACTTTGTACGAGAGCGATGAACGCTCTGAGCTGGAGCTGGTCAACGCCGGACGGGCTAGCGACCCTTGGTCGCTAAGGCTTGGCATTTGAGCAGAGTTTTGGGCACTTCTACCGTGGTGGTTGCCCGCTCCATACTTCGCAGACGGTATGTCTGAACAGCCACTTTGAGGTGGCACGGTCGGTCGCTTCGATGGCCGGACTTCGACGCAGCGGGGTGACGGCAGTCTGCCGATCATGACCGCAGGTCCCTGTGAGAGCATGCCCAAATCAAGTCGATCATCTGCTGCGGATGCGACCATCGCCTCGGTGATCCGAGGCGCAGTCTCACTGGGAGTGAGTCCTGCGTCACTAAGGTGATCTTTTCGGGCTGTGCCGTCGGGCTGATTATTGGCCGGTCGGTGCCTCATCGAACAGCGACGAGAGTAGTCAAAGTCTTGGTCGTCGCGCACGATCAATTCGTAATCTTTAACCTGGGACTCGTCATCACCGCCTCGCCGAATCGCCACCATGAGCAGCTCGCGAAGATCTATGGCGCTCCGCGGGTCGACCTCCGCCGAGAACCTCGCAACCAGGGGTGCCGTGTCGGCGAACCTCCACGTCCAGTAGCCGTGGCCGGCTTGGGGTGACTCTTGAGATTCGACTGTGCTCGGGGGTGCGTAGACGGCGGTTGGTTCGCTGATCGCGACAACACGGGCTCGCTTGTCCAGGTACGCTCTGCGCGAGTCCCCAGTCGCGAAGAAGCGTGGTCGTACGGCGCACGGTGCCGACGGAGGGCACCCCGTTGGTGGTGCCAAGCGAACTTGAGTATCACGAGGCAAGGTTCGCCACCGGGGGTAACGGTTGACTGGCCTGTAGTTCCCCTGACCCGATGCGTTTGGCCAATGTGACCGTGATCCTCTCGGAGAGGTAACGCGGCTTGCCCTGCAGTCTGTAGCCTTGGGGACATGCCGTCCCGGCCAGCTTGGCATGCGCGAAACGAGACCAGTTGCTGCGCGCTGGTCCGCCTCTGACACCCACGCCGTGTAGGTCTGCAGCGTCGTCCCACCGCTGGTGTGCCCGAGCTGGTCGGCGACGGTGCGGATGTGGACGCCGCCGACGATCAGCTCCGTCGCGGAGTAGTGCCGCAGCTTGTGGAACGTTGTCCTGATGCCCAACCGCGCAACGAGTCGTTCGAACCGCTGCGAGATGCCGTACGGGATGGCGAAGTTGCTGCAGTCGGGAGAGCTGGAGATGACGTAGGCGTCCTCGTCGAGCTCGTGGCCGAGCGCGGCGAGTCGGTTGGTCCACAGCTCGCGGTGCTCGCGCAGCACGGCCGCGGTCTCCAGGACGAGGGCGATGCGCCGCCGTTGGTGCGTCTTCAGGTTGCCTTCGATCCACCCGTCCTGGCTGCGGGTGAGGGCCTGGCGGAGCCACAGCGTCTCGCGGCCCTCTTCCAGGGCGAGGCGGAACCAGCGCACCGAGTACAGCTCACGGCGGGCCCCGGTCGTCATGGCCACCCACACAGGCAGCTGGTCCACCGTCGAGTTGGTGCGGAGGTTACGCTGCTCTTTGATCTGCTGGAGGAAGTCAGCGCGGGCGGCCTTGGCCTCCTTGTCGGCGTTCGGGCTGACCGGGATGACCGCCACCAGGTCGTGCCGCCGCTTGGTGGCGGATCCTGGCCAGCGTAGACGCGGACCCGCAGCGCGCCGCTCGGCGGCATGTCGATCGTGCCCTGGGTGCGCCTGGCCCGTCTCGCCATGAGGCGAGGGTATCGCGTTCGCGTCACGCGACGTGTCATGTTGAGCGAACTGACGGGGCCGCGGATGCGATAACCGCTGGTCAGAGCTGGTGCCCCCGGCAGGACTCGAACCTGCGACCTAGAGATTAGAAGTGCGTAGGCTCGGAACGACGTGCTGACCTGCATAAACGCAGGTCGCAGCGGTCCATAACTCGGGGAATCTCTACCTGCGGTGACATGTCCCGTAGGCGGCCCCGGCCGGCGGATTGCACCCGCTGACCAGAGCCTTGATCGACCCCGGAGGTCGACCCGTGCCCGATCCTCTCGCATCCGCTCGACGGCGTCACCGTCCCGCGCACCGCTCGCCGGCCTGGTGGCCGC
>JBGSWT010000455.1:0-1842 GCA_041751815.1 Pseudonocardiaceae bacterium | reverse complement strand
CCGGCATGGAGTCGGCGAACATGCGCTGCGTGGCTGCAGGATCGGACGATGGAGCGTCGAGGCCGGCGAGCCGGGCTAGCGGGCCCAGATACCCGAGGCCGGGGTCGCCCGGGATGCCGAGCACCGCGGCATCGAAGTCCGGCGTCGATCCGTACACTCGCCCGAGGAACGCCGACATTTCCAGCTGGCGGATGGTCACATCGAATCCCGCGCGGCGCAGGCGGGCCTGCAGCATCTGCTCCAGCGGTGCCTCGCCGCTGCCGACGGTGAGCAACTCGAAGTGGACCCGGCCAGGTCGGACAGGTCGGAGTAGTGATTTCGTGGAGTGCGAGGCAGCGATCGGGAGGTAGCCCGGCGCGGTCGGGGGTACCGGTCCCAGGGCCGGCGTGCCGAAGCCGTAGATGTAACCGTCAACCAGCTCCTGACGGTCGATGGCATCGCTCACTGCACGACGGGTCTCCAGTCGGTCGAACGGAGGCCGTCTGGTATTGAACACGATTCCATCGGTCTGCAGCAGGGGAAAGCTGAGGACGGCAAGACTTGAGTCGCGGCGCACGAACTCGGCGTGGGCGGGCTGAATGCCGGCAAAGTCGAGCTCACCCGAGGTGAGGGCCGCCAGTTTGGTAGTCGGCTCATCCACTACCACAATAATGAAGCGCCGCAGGTGGGGGGGGCCGCCCAGCACCGCGGGAAAGTCGGGATTGGCGGCGAACACCCAGCGGCGGTTCGGCTCATGCGACACGAAGCGGAATGGGCCGTTGCCGACCGGAGCAGTGTTCCACTCGGACTGGCGCAGTCGAGCGTGCGGCACCGTGTCGAGCAGGTGAGCGGGCAGGATCGCCAGGTCGGTCAGGAGATCGGGAAAGCGGAGCTGCGGCTGCCGAAACCGCAGCACCACCGTCGAATCGTCCCGCGCAGCCAGCGACTCGAGTCCCGCTAACTCATTCGCGCGGGGATAGCCGGTGGCCGGGTCGCGCGCCGCGTTCAGAGTCCACGTTACATCGCGTGCAGTAGTCGGACCGCCGTCGTGCCAACGGACAGCGGTCTCCAGATGAAAGGTCAGTCCGCGGCGGTCGCTCGACCATTCCCAGGTACGGGCGAGATAGGGCTGAGGAGTCAGCGTGCTGTCGTAGCGGGCGAGCGTGGTCAGGAACACATGGCGCTGCACCTGTCGCGCCAGCGAGTGGACCGTGAGCAGCGGATTGATGCTCTGGAGATCCGCGCCGGAGGCGAAGAGCACGGTATCGCCGCGGCGCGCCGCGTTCGAGCCGCAGGCGGTGGCCAGTAGGGTGCAGAGAGGAAACCAGGATCGGGGCGGAAGCACCGCGAATGTTATCCTCCCCACGGTAGTCGCTGCCAGCTTCACCAACATCCGAATTGCTGCCCGACCCCTCGCGGCGGGGCAGCAAACCCTTGCGGGCGCCGGAGTGCGCTCTAATGGAGAGATCACAACGACGGATCAGTGCGCACTACGCGCCCTCCAGGGTCGCTGCTCCCGCCACTCCGCTCCCCAGTAGGCAAAAGCAGGTGGGGGATAGCAGTGGGCCGGTGGTCTCACCAGAGCACTGCGTTCTTTTGTGCGGAGGTGAGAGCCCGGCCCGCTGCGGTCGGGTGGGGCCCAGTTCGACTGGGGAGTACATTGCAGCATGCTCCGAACATTCGTACGTCGTGCGCTCGCCGGCTTAGCCGTAGTCGTCGGCGTCGTGACCCTCATGTTCTTCCTCATCCGGCTCGCACCCGGCGATCCGGCACTTCTGCTGGTCGGGCCCAGAGCCACCCAGGAGCAGCTCGCCGCCCAGCGGACGGCGCTGGGCCTCGACCGTCCACTACCGGAGCAGTACG
>JBGSWT010000454.1:0-4443 GCA_041751815.1 Pseudonocardiaceae bacterium | reverse complement strand
CATAGGTGCGCAGCAGCTGGCCGCCGATCGCGACCGCTCCCCCGTCGCCGGTCGCGGTGGCGTCGCGCCGCAGCCGGTTGGCGACCTGGTGAATGACCATCGTGTACTGGTTGCGCTCGTCCTCGGCGTCGGCGAAAACGTAGGGCAGCAGCTCGTCGGCGCAGAACTGGGCCAGCGTCCACCAGAACGCGGCGACCCCACTGGTGCGGCCGGTGACGTACGGACGCCCGCTGACATCGTCCGGCGTGGGCGGGGCGAAAAACCCGACGGAGGCGAACGGCTCCGCGAGCAGGCCCAGCCTCGCGTAGTCGCCGCGCAGACCGTCGTCGAGGCGGGTGTTGGGGTGGTCGAGGAACAGTAGATCCTCCCCCTTGACGCTAAAGACGAGCGTCTTGGCGTTGATCGCCCGCCGGCCCAGCACGCCGCTGCGGAAGATCGAGTAGATCAGAAACAGCGCGAAGCTGGTCTTGGTCGCCACGCCCGAGACGCCGCTGATCGAGACATGGCCGCCGCGGGTGCCGTCGAGGAACTCGAGGTTGACGTAGATCGGGTCACCGTCGCGGCCGAGGCCCACCGGGACCTTCTGCTCCATCCCGTCGAAGTACAGCGCCTGCGCACGTTCCTCACCGGTGGCCCGCCTCGCCGGCTCCCCAGGCCTCGGCGGGACGTAACACTCCGGCTCCACCCGGGTCGTGGTGACCTCGGCCACCTCCTGCACCTGCGCAGGGAGCACACCATCGGCGATCAAGAAGACGTCTGAGCCGAAATTGGCGCCCTCGTGCCGGGACCGAACCTGGGTCACGACGCCGGAGGTCATCACCGGTCCGACACCGGGAACGGCCCGGACAGTGACCACCACGTCGTCGAGCTGAAGGTAGGAATCCTGGGCAAGGGCCACGCTGAACAGGAGCGGAGTGGAGTCCTCGGTGCCGATAACGCGGCCGACGAGGCTGCTCGGCTCAGCTTGCCCACCCGTGCCCGATTGCTCTGTCACGCTCCTCCTTCTGCCGCCACGATCATGGCGCGCCGCCCGCGGAGGATAGTGCTCGACCACGTCAGACGACTCCACGCCGTGTGGTGCCCGAGAAGTTGAGCTGGATGCTGCTACCGCTTGCGCCCCAGGTAGATACTGTCGATCCCAGGATCCCTGTCATGAGGAACGGTGAGGAGACGCTTGAATCCGAGGGAATCTAACAGATGTAGATGATGCGTGTTGGTGGACCGTGTGCGTAGAAGGATCCATGCAGGGAATGCCTCGGGAAGCCCTAAGAGTTCGTGGTATAGCAGGCGAGCTAGTCCGCGTCCTCGTGCCGCGGGACGAACAGAAATGGTGCTGACGTAGATGCAGATTCCTATCTGCGGCAGGCGGGCGTCGCGGTGAAAGGTTCGGAAGGAAAGAAACCCTTGCAGGTGGTCGCACTCGATCAGCAGAAGGCAATGCTCCATAAGCAATTCATCGAAGTAGCTACTCGATGCGCTACCACTGGCACTCGCCAGCACCGCCTGGGTTGTGCTGCTTCGAGTAGTCAGCGGTGGAACGAAATCTTCTGACACTTCTTCGACGAGTAATTCAAGGCTGCGTTGCTCTAACTGTGTCATCTTCCCGGGCGTGCGCCACAAGATCTCGGTAGTCATCATCACTCCCCTATGGGATGCCTGTTAGAGCGTAGCGCCTTCTCGGTCTTCGAGAGACGGCCAGCCGGCTGGCGAGATCGCGATGTTGCTGTGAAACCTAGGGGCTTATGCAGAAGTGGCGTGAACGAATGCGTCTGACCGCGGCGCGCCCTACACGGGTCGCCGCCGTCGCTCAATAGCTCTGGTTGTCCCGAACTCAACAGCAGAGCTGTTCCACACCCCCAGGGCAGCTCTGCTTTACATGAGCTCGGGACAACCAGAGCTGTATCGAAGCACCCCAGATCCCCCATCCCTTCAGCGACCCAGCCAAAGGGACTTCTGCATAAGTCTCCAAGTTCGCCCCTAAATGGGTGAATTTCACACTCTTAATCAGCGGATTCGGTCAGGTGGAAGTCAAGCGCGAGACCGACCCTTGAGCAACCAACGATCTGCGACGACACGGGAGGATCCGGTCAAGTCGGCTGCATCTACACCGCACAAAGCTTGAATACGACTGGTCCGGCGTCATCTTCAGCGACGACTTCGTGCGCCTCGCCCGATCAAACTACTGAGGGTGAGCCCAACGACCCCCCATTGCGGGGCCGTTTCTTTATCTTGGGTGAGCTGGGCGCTGCGGTAGCTGACGGTTGCCTGGTTAGCTGGCTTTGGTGGTGCCGGTGAGCTGGGAGACTCGTTGCGGGCTGATGCCGAGGATGGTGGCGACGTCGCGGACCGAGAAGCCGCGATCGACGAGCTGCGCGGCAGCCGAGCCGGTGCGGGCGGTCGCGGTTGCGGAGAGCTGGTCGGCCTCCGCACGCAGGGTCCGGATCTCAGTAGCGGTAACGTCGATATCAGGATCGCCGGTGCGGTAATCGTAAGCTAGGTGCAGCGCAGGCATGTCCTCATCGGGCCGGTCAGCGGCCATCACCACGACCTCGCGCACAGCCCGGTCCAGCGCGGGCAGGGTCCGAGCGAAGGTATGCGCGCCTTTCAACTCGGGAACGTCGGCCAGCCAGGCGCCACCTTCGCAGGTCACGATCACCCGATAGACGTGCTCGGTACTCATCGAAGCCACCCTTTCCCGAACGCGACTTCGAGATCGCGCTCGATCGCTCGTAGCGTCCCGGCCGGCATATCACCAGTGTGCTGAGCCACGGTTGTGAACACCTTCACCTCGCCACCAGCCGCGTCCGTGTAGAGGACGACGTAGCGGCGATGCGAGCCCGTCTGCCGTGCTACCTGACCACCCAACCGCTCGATACGCCGGTTCACCTCACGCGCTTTCACCAGCCTACGTCTATCTTCTAGACACTTCAAGTGTCAAGTTGATAGACACCAACGTGAGGTTGGTGCTGTTGACGAACGTCTCCCCTGCTGGCGGCTTCACCGGCGCTGTTGCGTTGCCGAGTGGTCACAGGTTCGGCTGTTGTGGCACCCCAGCCAGATGGCGAGGGCCAGGCAGCCACCACCCGCAGCGTCGTGGGTTCCCCGACCCTTCGCCCGGGGTGTGTGGACATGGCCGTGCCGCATCTACCAACAACGGCGTGAACCGCTGCACCCACCGGACGATCGTGACGTGATCCACCTCGATACCGCGCGCAACGAGCAGCTCCTCCACGTCGGGTAAGACAGCCCGTACCGCAAGTACAGCGCACTGCAATCATGATCACCTCCGCCGGGGACCGGAACCCACCGACCGTGGCAGAGGTATTCGATGGTGACGAGGACTCATCAACTCAGCCTGCCCGAGCTCGGCCATCCACCAACGCAACAGTCCCCGTGGGCGAGCGCGACACCGACGCGGACCGGACATGTGGCATCCGGGCGGGCAGAGATCGGCCGAGAGTGCTTACGGCTACAGTTGGCACACTGACACCGGGCGCCCGGCTCCTGGCCAACCTCACACCAGCCGTGGTGTCGGCGCTCGACGCACGAGCGTTCATCATCCCCACCCCGACAGCGGGCCGCATTCGGCACCTCCCGCTGCGTTGACCCCGGCGCGTCGACACGGCCACCATCCACCGGGCGAGCCGTGAGGACGCGCCCCCGGCAGCCACCTTGCCTATTCAGAGGTGGGCCTAACGCTTCGACACTCGAACCGCGCAGTGCTCGTCGAAGGTCCTGAGACCACGATTGGCCTGGTCTGCACGTGGCGAAACAGCTCGTATGAGGCATCGTCGCTCACGCATCCGTTCTACGGTGTGTGGCGTGGACAACGATCTCCGGTCGGCGAGGGCAGCAGGACTTGCGGAGGAGGTGGCAAGCCTTCGGACACTGACCGGACGCCTGCAGGCCGAGAACGCACGGCTGTTGCGCCTGCTGGAGTTGACACCGAAGCAGGCGGCCCCGCCCGGCCCGGTGCAGACGGCTTTCTTCGAAGCCCCGCCCGGTCTGGTCGATCGGCAGTCACCACCGGAGGTGAAGGTCGACTTCTTCGGACAGTTGTTCGCCGCGCGCACGGATATCTACGCCGTACGGTGGGAGAACGCGCGCACCGGCAAGGCCGGTTGGTTGCCAGCGGTGCGTGGCGGGTGGCGTAAAGGCGTGCGACATGAGGAGCGGAATCACCTGCCGCTCACCAGGGAGGTTCTTCGCGCCCACCTGTCCGGCGAGACGCCCATCGGGTTGTATCCACTGCTGGATGGTGATCTGTGCAGCTGGCTTGCAGCCGACTTCGACGGACAGGCGGCCATGCTGGACGCGCTGGCATACCTGAAGGCCGCCCGGACGTGGTCGGTCCCAGCAGCGTTGGAAGTGTCGCGGTCGGGCGTCGGCGCGCACGCGTGGGTGTTTTTCACCGCTCCCGTGCCGGCGGAGGCCGCCCGCCGG
>JBGSWT010000453.1:0-3367 GCA_041751815.1 Pseudonocardiaceae bacterium | reverse complement strand
GGCCCCGCCCAATCCGGCCCCGCCCAATCCGACACCGCCCCGTCTGGCCCCGCCCCGGCTGGCACCGCCAGGTCCGATACCGCTCTTCCCGGCAATACCCCGCTGTGGCCATGGCTGGCCGGGGCTGGCGTGCTGCTGGTGGCCGGTGTGGCGGTGGTGCTGCGGGTCGGTCGCGCCGGCTGAGGGCACTGGTCAGCCAATCGCCGACAGCGGTTTTCCGCCGCGGACCTGCCGCAACACGTCCAGATCGGTCAGCGCGACCTCGGCGCGATGTCGCAACTCGCGGCGGCTGATCCAGCCCTGTGCGTAATACCGATAGTCCTGGGCGAGCATCACCAGGACCCCGAGCGCATCAGCCGGCCCATCCCGTAGGTGCATCGGCAGCTGACGCAGGAACACCAATTCGGCTTCCACCAGGTCGTCCAAGAATTCGGCTTCACGCCGTGCTGTGCGGCCGCGGCGCAGTGACCTGAAGCGGTGCCAGGCGTGCAGCTCGGCCTGCTGCCTGGGAACCACGCTGGACTGTCCTGCCACGACGCACCGCCCTGAGTAGTCCGGTCGTGATGACCATCGCCGGACCGGCACCCGCCGTTAGCCGCCAGACCGAACTATCGATGGCGCAGCCGGGCTGCAGCCAGCAGGTCGGGGTCCACTCGCCGGCGGCCCCCGGCGTGCACGATCCGGGTGTAGGGCACCATCAGTAACGGTTGTTCATCGCCGATGAGGTCGGAATAGACCGGGCAGAAGCCGCGATGGTCCAGACTCACCAGAAATTCGGCGACCAGCAGGCCCCGGCCGTCGAGGCATCCCGTGCCGTGCCAGGGCAACAGCGTCGATCCACCGAGGTAGGAGAAGCCGCTGCAGCCCGCCCGGGAGGCCACGGTGGCAAGCCGGACGTGTGGCGGATAGTGCTGGGTGACCCCGGCGGCGACGTCAGCGAGGGAAGCGGCGAGGTAATCCACGGAGTTCTGCCACGCCGACGCAACCACCTCCCGCCGGGCTGACGCGAGGTCCGGCGGGAGATCCGGCTCGGCGTACCCGTCGGGCCAGGCGAGCACGTCACAGGCCCATTGCCGCGGGTCAGCCCCCGCTGGAGCCGGCACCGGTACCGAGTACACCAGCGACGACAGGATGTCGCGAAATGACGGCACGCCGGCCAGCAAGGTAGCCGGCAGCGCTTCGGCCAACCGCCGATCGGCCCGGCCGGCGCTGTCCAGCGAGCGCGGGCTGGCGGCCAGCAGCGAGATCAGCTCGCGGAACGTGCGACGGTACTGCTCGCGTTTGTTCCAACCCTGTGGACCGAGCAGCCCGGCGACGAAGCAGGACTGGTCGTGGAAGCGCACCGAGTTGCCGAGTCCGATCAGTTCCGCGTAGCGCCGCAGCTGATGCCGGTAGTGTCGGATCTCTGCTGACTCGCGTGGTCGCGAGTAGCCGCCGTCGTTGAGCACCATCACGCGCAGGCCGGGCGGGTACAGCGCGGTGAAGGCCCCGTGCAGCTCCTTGAGCCGCAGCAGCGCACCAAGCTCGGCCAGGTCCGGCCAGGGACCGGCGGCCTTGAGACCGTTGTCGTGTTGCTTGAAGGGGAATCCACTGGTCACAATCGTGACCGGCTGCTGGGCTTCGACCAACGGCGCAATCTGTGCCATCGCGGTATCGAGGGGGAAGCAGGAGCGGGAGCCCTTGAGAAACCGCGACCGAGTCAGGATCCGGTGCAGCGCCGCCACTACATCCGGCGGGTGGTGTGGTGACCAACCCCCCCTGGCCGCGGCCAGGTACGCCACGGCGTTGTCGGCGAGCCGGGCCGAGGCGGCCTCCGAGTTGGCCTGCAGAGTGCTCAGCAGCGCATGGAGCTCTCGGTTATCCAGCCGAACCGGCCGCCGGTCGGCCAGGGTCGAGGCGCGCAGCAGGTCCAGTGGAAGTGCGCGTAACGACCGGGCGTGCGAGATGGTGACTGTCGTGACCCCCCCGTCCACTGCACCGCCGCTCTCAGTCCGGGGCACAACCAGCGTTCCCGCCCGCGATCGGGGAGCCAACGACACAGCATGCGACAGTAGACGCCCAGGTGGATCGACGCATCCCCCAGTTGCACGCTCAATTGCACGCGCAGCTTTTAATCGGCTCAGCAGATGAACGGCTCAGCGTCGGACGGTCCGCCAGCGTTCGGACAGTCGCCCAGCCCGCAGGCTGGCCATCCGGCGGTCGAACTCCGCCTGCACAGCCGGCGGTGACCCGCTCCGGGGGAAGACCCCGGCGATCAACTTGAGGTCGCGGATACCGTGCAGCACCTCGAAGCCGTCCCAGTCCCGTACGTCGAACCCGTAGGCGTCGATGAAGTCGCGCTGGTGGGCAGGGGGCCTGCTGAACCGGACGTTGGCTACTGCGACCGGGGTCAGATCCCACTCCGGCGGCCCGATAGCGCACGAATCGAAGTCGCACAGCACTGGACCACCCGGCCCGGCGATGACGTTGCCCAGATGGGCGTCGCCGTGCAGTACGGCCCTCGGCAGCGCGAAATCCAGCTCCGCAACGGCGGCGGCCAACTCGGCGCTGCGGCGCAGCAGGAAGTCGCGGTCAGCATCGGCCATCGTGGTGGTGTGCCGCAGCCGATTGTCGAAATCGGTGAGTGGATCCCAGCTCGGCAGCGCTCGGCAGGGCGTCGGTACCGCATGCACGGCTCGCAGCAGGCTGGCCAGGTTCGCACCGCCCGGCACGGGGCCGGTCGATGGCACTGCCTGCCAGACAGTGGCGATGTGCTTGCCGGCCCACACCGGTTGCGCGAGGCCGGGCAGCAGTCGAATCGCCGGCACGTCGTGTTCGGCGAAGACCGTCGCGGCGGCAACCGCCAGCCTGGCGCGCGGGACGTAGGAGGGCAAGGTGACCAGCCGGACCACCACAGGATCCCGGGACAGCCGAAACACCGCGTTGTTGACGTTGCGCAGCAACCGCGCCCCGGTTGGATCCAGGCCCAGTTCGGCGCATATCGCCAGCAGTCCGCTGGCGAGTCTCTGGTCACGTGGAAGCGTCGACAGCGCCGTCATGACAGCTTGCCTCATACAGCGCGGTACTGCCGTATCAGCTGAGAAAGCTGGCGGGAATCGGGGTTATTGGACCGTCGCCCCGCCTCGATCTCCAGCGTTTTCAGCCGGTCGGCCACTCGCCGGGACTTCAGCCCGGTGGCCACTGTCAGAGCGTCCCGACCGATCCGGACGCCGTGGTCGACGTCGCCTTGGCGTAGGTGGTTGGTGGCCAGTGCGGTGAGCATGAAGGTCCGGCTGCGGCTCATCGAGTCGTCGTAGTGGGTCAGGGATTGGTTGATGGCGGGGATGGCGATGGCTGCGTGTTTGACGTCGATCGCGGAGAGCACGGT
>JBGSWT010000452.1:0-1735 GCA_041751815.1 Pseudonocardiaceae bacterium | reverse complement strand
CGCGTGTCTGAGGGTGGGTCCAGCGAAGTCGGTGTTGGTGGTGATTGTCGAACCGATGTCGACTGAGGGCCGCTGAGGCCCCGGTGGCTGCTGGGTTTCGCCTGTCCTGACCTCTCAGCCGACCGCCCAGGCTCCGTCGTGTCGGGTCAGGCCGAGGTTGAGCAGCCGGCGAAGGTTGAGGGCGGCGCTGCGGGTGTGGAGCCAGGCGTCGTTCTTGCTGACGCCGCGGTAGCGGACCTTGCGGTTCCTGCCCGCGACGAGCCAGGCGATGGATCGTTCGACCATCGGCCGGTGCTGGCGGTAGTCCGCCTGCCAGGCAGGGTCTTTCGCGCGCTGGCGGTGCTCGCTGAGCAGGCCGTGGTGCTTGTGCAGGACCAGGTTCCGACCGTCCTTGGCGTTGGTGCACTGCGCCCGCAGCGGACAACCTCGGCAGCCGGCCCCGAACGCGACGCTCCGGCTTGGGGTGATGCGGCGCGTCAGACCGTTCGGGCAGGTCACCGTGCCTGCCGTCTCATCGACGGTGAAGTCATCGAGGGTGAACCCACCCTCGACGGCCGGCTTGAGCGGGCCGGGCTTGACCAGCGGACGCCGACCGGCCTTGGTAATCGTGTCCAAGGCCTCGCCGGTGGCGTAGGCACTGTCGCCGAGCACGTCGATGACCTCACCCTTGGCCAGGGCGTGCGCGGCCGGCAGCGTGTCGTCGGCGTCCATCAGCCGGATCCCGGTCGCACCATCAGGTGCCAGCCGACCAGCACCCTTGGTGAGCTCACACGCTGTGGTGATGCCGGTGTCGGGCTCGACCGCGATGTGGGCCTTGAACCCGTCCTGGCGGCGGTGCACGGTCTTGTGGATGTGCCGGGCGTCGGGATCCACGATGCTGATGACCCGATCGGGGGCGACCTTGCGGGCGATCTGCCAGCGGCCATCGGTCCCGTCCGAACCCGAGGCCGGTTCGACGTCCTGACCGGCGATCAGAGCCAGCAACGCCACCACCTCGGCGGCGGCGGGATCCACATCCCATTCGCGAACGACAGCGAGCAGCGCAAGCGCATCGCGGACCAAAGCGTCGACCAACACAGCCCGCGCTTCGCTGTCATCCCAGGCGATCTGCGGCTTCCCCGGATCGTCGTAGTTGTGCGCCGAGCAGACCTGCGCGACGACCACGTCGGCACCAGCGACCTCGCGGCGGACCTTGCGGATCACCGCGATCAGCTGCGTCACGGTGTCCTGCGTCGCGACCGCATCATCAAGCGCGGTCGAGTCCAGCGCCCTCCGGTTCTTGCCCTTCAGCACCCCGGTCTCGGCGACGACGGCTTTGACCGCGTCGAAGATCCGATGCGGGCTCGCGCTCGCTGCCAAGCGCTTGCGCCAGTACGTCAGCGTCGACGGATCGAACCCGCCATGCCCGATCGGCAAGCCACACGCCACCTTCCACCGCAGGTCCGTGCGCACCGCCGCCATCGCCTCCCGGTCCGACAGGCCGTGCAGCGACTGCAAAACCAACACTGACGCGGCGATATCGACCGGCACCGACGGACGGCCCCGGCCCGAGGGGAACAGATCCGCGAACATCAGCTCGGGGAACAGCACCCGCCGGTGCTCGGCCAACAACCCAAACACGCTGGCCTTATCAACCAGATGACCCGCGACCGACTCGGCATCCAAAAGCTCACGTTCATCAAGCGGAGAACCCTGCATACGCACATGATCCCAACCCCCAACATCACAGGCCAGC